>JBBSHV010000106.1:0-8555 GCA_038232435.1 Gemmatimonadales bacterium
GTCCGCACGCTCGAGGTGCTGTTCATCCTGCACGCCGATCACGAGCAGAACTGCTCCACCAACGCGGTGCGCGCGGTGGGCTCGTCGCACGTGGATCCATTCTCCGCTATGTCCGCCGGAGTGGCGGCGCTGTTCGGTCCACTGCACGGCGGCGCGAACGAGCAGGTGCTCCGCATGATCCAGGAGATCGGCACCGTTGACAACGTGCCCAAGTTCATCGAGGGGATCAAGGGCGGTACCGGCAAGCTCATGGGCTTTGGGCACCGCGTGTACAAGAGCTACGATCCGCGCGCCAAGATCGTGAAGCAATTGGCCGATGAGGTGTTCAAGATTACCGGCGTCGATCGCGGCCTCGAGATCGCGCTGGAGCTGGAGCGCATTGCGCTGGAGGATGACTACTTCGTCTCGCGCAAGCTGTACCCGAACGTGGACTTCTACACGGGACTCATCTACCGCTCGATGGGATTCCCGACCGAGTACTTCACGGTGCTGTTCGCCATCGCGCGCATGTCCGGCTGGCTGGCGCAGTGGGAGGAGATGCTGCTGGACAAGGAGCAGAAGATCGCGCGCCCGCGGCAGATCTACACCGGTTACGGCGAGCGCACTTTCGAGCAGACCATCGACGTGCACGTCGGCGACGGAGCGACGCGGTAGCGCTTTCTATCAGATTGATGGTGAATACGTACTGAAAGAGCCCGGGTAATAGCCCGGGCTCTTTCCATCTTGTAAGCGCGTGAATGCGTTACTCGAGACGTTACTCCAATTGCGCATCCAACGTGATATCCATGTTTCCCTTGAGCGCCTGGGACACGGGACATCCGTCCTTGGTGGCCTGCGCAATCTCCTGGAACTTGTCGTTGTCGATACCAGAGACCTTCGCCTTCACCGTCAGCGCCATCGTCGTGATCTTGAAGCCGTCGCCGACCTTGTCGATGGTGCACGCAGCGTCGGTGTCCACGCGCTCGGCGGGCGTTCCATTGCGCTCCAGTCCGAGGCTCAGCGCCATGGAGAAGCACGCCGCTTCAGCGGCCGCAAGTAGCTCCTCCGGGTTGGACCCCGTGCCGTTCTGGAAGCGCGAGCCAAATGAGTACTGGCCGCTGATGGCGCCGCCTTCGCCGCGGAACGAGCCGTGGCCGTTCTGCAGTCCCTTTTCCCATGTTGCGTGTGCTTTGCGTGTAGGCATGTTTGATTAATCCTCGGTGATCCTCTGAGCGTTCGCCACTACACGCGGCACATGCTGTGCCGTCGGTAGGTGTTGCGCGGGTCGAGCGGGTGGGGTCAATTTCATTTCCAGGATGAAATGTTCTTCGTGCCACCGAGGCGGCTGCACCTGACATGCCCAGAACCGACGTCTCGAACATCGTGGAGGATGTGGTCGGCCGCTTTGCCGCGCTCGTGCGGCACGTGGCCTCGCGGTGTCGGCTGAACGAGAGCGACGTTGAGGAATTGCTGCAGGAGCTGCGCATTCGACTCTGGCGCGCTTCCCAGCGTGGTGAGCAGATCGAGCGGCTTCCAACGTCCTACGTGTATCGAACCGCGATGTCCGCCGCCCTCGACATGGTGCGCCGGCGTCGTGCCCAACGCGAGGATGTCTCGACGCCGCTGGAAAGCCACTACGACATGCCGATCGCCAACGCCGGTCCGGAAAATGATGCCGCCGAGGCCGAGCTCGTTCGGGAGGTGGCCTCCGCCATATTGACAATCCCTGAGTCGCGCCGGCCCGTCGTGCGCATGTATCTGGCAGGGTATCCTCGTGACGAGATAGCGGATGTGCTAGGCTGGTCCGAGGCCAAGGTCAGGAATCTGTTGTACCGTGGGCTGGCGGACCTGCGCGCATGTCTCGCGGAGAAGGGAATAGGACTGGAGCAGACGCTATGAATGACGAGCAGCTACGCGCGGTGTACGCGCGGACTTCACCTGCGCGCCCTGGTTGCGCCGCGCCTGAGGAGATACTCGCGCTGGTGCAGCGCGACGGCGCCGAGGCAGATCGACTGCGAATACTGGACCACGTGATGAGCTGCGCGGAGTGCCGTCACGACTTCGACCTGATCCGGGCGGTGGAGAGTGCGGGTCGAGAAGATGCGGCCGGCGCGACGGGTGAGCTGCCGCGAGTTTCCGCGACGAGCACACCCGGTCCACACCGCTCGTGGCTGCGGCAGCACGCACCTGTCCTCGCGGCAGCGGCCGTGCTGCTCCCGATCGGGATCGGCGTGGGAACGCTGCGGCAGTGGCGCACAACGCCCCGCTCGACTGCTGACATCGTGCGCGGTGCGCCTGAAAACGTTGCCGACGCGGGCGGCGTGATCCCAATTCTACCCGAAGACGGGGCCAGCTCCGCGGAACCGGTGCGGCTGGTGTGGCATGCGGTTCAGGCGGCAGTCAGATATCGTGTCGAATTACTTCGCGCTGACGGCGCACTCGTTGGCGGCACGACCACCACGGACACCGTGTTCGTGGTCCCCTCCAGCCTGCTCCACTCCGGCACTGACTACTCCTGGTGGGTGCGCGCGGAGACCGGGACGGGTGAAGCTCGCTCCCCACTACGACGCTTCAGATTTCTGAACGCGAAGTAGATTGCGACGGAGGCCAGAGCCCCGGCGAATGCGTAGAGCGCGATCCAGTTCGACCGGCGCGGAGGAATGAGCGGGACAATTACTGAGGGATCGCCCACGAGTGTGAACGCGGCCCATTCCGACATGGGCGCTCCACGCCTGATCGCGTCCAGCTTGGCTGCGCGGAGCGCCTGGGCCACGGTGAGCCTGCGTGCGAGCGCTGCGTAGAATGCGTCGATAAACGCTATCGTACTCTGATCGCCGATGCGCCACTGCGTGGCGACCACCGAGCGCGCGCCGGCTTGCAGAAGTGGATTGATGAGTCCCTGGACACCTTCTCCCGTCACCACCACGCCACCAGCGGTGCGGCAGGCGGAGAGCACTACGAGATCTGCGTCGAGATGCAGTGCGCCCAGGTCGCCGGGCGACACCAGGCCGCTCTCGTTAGCGGTGGGCGCGAGCGCTAGCACTGTACGCGCCATACTCCGGTCATCCACGATCGCGTGCGTCGCGAAGTGAATGACGCGAAATGAATCGAGCGGCGCACGCTTGAGGTACGCCTCGCTCGCGTCTTCCCGCAGCCGTACCTCGGCGTCGGGCGAGTACCGCGCGACCTCGCGTGCTTCGGTTGCGGAGCCGATCAGTCGGGGGAACTCATCCGGTGCATTCAGCCCCGAGCGCTCCTGCCCATTTGTGCGACGGGCACCTGGCTCAGCTGACTGTCGCCCGCCCGCAAACGCGACATCGCCGAAAACGAGAATGCGCGCCGTGGATGCGGCTGTGCTACCCAACGCGCTGGTTCGAGACCGTAAGCTCTCAAGAACCGCCACGGACGGAGCAATGCCGATCGTGTAATCCTCGACGGCGTAGTGATCGTCTTGCAGACGCAATGCATCGAATGGTACTCGGTGCAGCGGGCCGTCGGGCACGATCACCAGTCCAGTGATCCCACGCGGCAGATCCGCCATCGCCGGACCGAGCAGCGTCGCGCCAAGTGCGCGTGCTGGTACGCGTGCATCGGAACCACCTTCCATCAACGCTACCAGCCGGCCGACCGATCCCTCCAGAGCATCCGCGGGAGGGAGGAGATGCGCGGTGATACCATGCGCACGTGTGACGACGAACAGTGTCGTCGGCGCACCGCGAGCTCCGGTGACATACTCGAGCAGTGCGGTGCTCCCATCCAGCGCTGCAACAGCGTCACGGACTCCCGAAGAAATCGAGAATGCGGGATGAGCTGCGTGAAGCACGCGCGTGCTGCCGGATGTGCTGTCGATCCGTAGCGCCGCTCCGCGCGCCAGTAGATCCGACAGCGCGCGTGCGCGTCGTCGCTCGGCGAGTTCGAGAGCGCGCCCAGTGCGTCCGTGTACGGCGATCGCGGCGAGCACCGCGGGGACGCCAAGATCGGGATCCTCGTCATCCGTCGCCTGGAACGCAAGCACGCGAAGGTTCGGATCCGCGAGCGTCGCACGCCACGCGTCGAGCGCCTCTCCTGCGGTGGATAGCTCCTTCTCCGCGCGCACGAAGTCGCCGCGCGTTGCGTAAATACCAGCAAGCCGCGCGCGTGCGCGATAGCGAAGAATTGTCTCGCCGGAATCGAGTGAATGGAGATAGGCGTTAAAGTCTCGCTCCGCCGTGTTCAGGTCGCCACGACGGAGTGCCAGCAGACCGTACTCGTATTTCAGCTTGCCTTCCCAACCCGTCATACGGTATCGCCGTGCGAGCGTCTGCACCGAGTCAAACTGTTGTCCAGCACCGACCCAGTCGCGCTCGCGCTCCGCAACGTCGGCGAGTCCAAGACGGGCGTCTATCTCCTCAATTCGTTGCTTCGCGTGTTGTGCCCACGCGAGATGCTCCTGTAGCAAACGTCGGGACTCATCGAAGTTGGAAGCATCCAACTCGATTCTGGCCTGAAGTAAGCGGGCCGCCATTGTTCCCGGTAAGTCCGAAGTGGAGTCGAACTGTGAGGCGCTTTCGGCAGCGTACGCGGCGGCGGCTGATCGGTCATGAATCGTGCGCGATATCTCGCCCACGGTGTAGAGTGCCCAGCCGAGTGGCTGGCCCGCGGCGCGTAGGTCGGCGACGCCCCGGTATACCGCCTGCCTGGCTTCGCCATAGCTCCCGATCGGGATGAGCATGCGACCCAACGTGACGAGTGCGTCACCACGCGCACCGCGGTTGTGCGCGGCGCCTTGCACGCCGATCGCGGCGTGCATCAGAACGATCGCCGAGTCGATGTTGCCGCGTTGGTACGAGTCGACCGCCAGGATGTTCAGGCACAATCCCTGGTTACGCAGCACGTGCGCACCTCTCGCGAGATCAATGCACGTAAGCGCTTCGCTCTCGGCGCCAGGGTTCCGCATCTCCATCAAAAAACCGGCGCGGCGGCCGTGATACGTCGCCATCGAAATTGGATCGGATGCCAGGAGTAGGCGGTTGGCGGTGTCGAGCGCCGCGAGGCCCGCCGGCGCTCCGCCGGTCTGGTATCGCGTATGACTGAGATCGGTGAGGATCTCGCCCGCGGCCGCAGCGTCCTTCGCCGCACGCGCTGTTCCGAGTGCGCCATCGTACTCGGCCATTGCCTGTGCGTACTGCGAACGAGAGTCGAGGCTGCGAGCACGACCGAGCCGCGCGTAAACCGAAAAGCGGTCGGATGCGTTCGCGGCGATGATCCGCTGGTAGTATCGCTCGGCCGATGGCACGTCGTAGCTGAGCCAGCCGATGGTCGCGAGCCCGAGTGTTGCGGCGCGATTGGTTGGATCGCGCTGTAGCTGATCCTTCCAGCGCGCGGCTACGCTCCGCACGCTGTCACCCTCGACGGCGCGGAGTGCCTGCATGGTGATTGCGTGCGCGTCGTTGACATCCTGTGCCAACCCGGGTCTGCCGGATGCAACGATCAACATCAACAATATCAACGCGCCTGGCGGCGCCGGAGACCGCACCATCCCGCGAGTATACGGACCGAGCCCGGAAGTCGCAACCGAGATCGTTTGGCTGGACTGAGAATAAAAGCCCGGTCACTGCGTTCTGTGAGATAGCAAGTGACTCGGGACTGGCTCGGGATGCCGTGCTATCACATGTCGTACACGGGCGCGCGCCGCGCGGGAGATCGGATGTCTACAGGTAAATCGCTGTCTTGGGTGGTCGGGGTGGCCCTGCTCGTCGGGGCAACGCAGCCCGTGGGTGCGCAAGGCTGGCTGGAGCGCGCGAAGAATGCCGCGAAGGAAGCGGCAGCGCGCAAGGCCGAGAAGGGAGCGACGGATGCGACGAACGACGCGGTCGATGCCGCGACGGGCAAGATCAAGTGTGCCGTGAACGATTCCAAGTGTATCGACAAGGCGAAGGCCGCGGGGAAGGGAACGATCCTGGTCGGAGCGGATGGTAAGCCCGTCGCCGATGCTCAGGCCGGGTCCAGTGCGGGCACGGCACCGGTCGCGGACGCGGGCAGTGATTTCACGCCAGGAACGCGGGTGATTTTCGCTGACGATTTCACGCGGGACGAGATCGGAAACTTTCCTCGCGGATTGAATCTCAAGTCCGGCAACATGGAAGTCGCACAGGTTGGTGGAGCGCGGTATCTCCGGTCGACCACCTTCGACGGAGAATTCGAGATCATCCTGCCTGAGGTGCTTCCAGCGCGTTTCACTCTCGAGTTCGACGCGACGGGCTCGGAAACCAATTTCCAGCATATCTATTTCACCGACAAAAACGACGTCAACCGTATTGACTTCCGGCCGCAGGATGCAGGTATACGTGGCCCGAACGACTACAACGTTATATCTGCGACCAAGATCAACGCGGGAACGGGCGTATTTTCATTCAAGGTCATGGCCGATGGCCCGTACGTGAAGGTGTATCTGAATGGAACTCGCGTCGCCAACGCACCTAACGCACCGCTTGGCCGCTCCAATCGTATTCGGTTCAAGACGGTGGGCGAAACCGGAAGCCCCACGCTTTTCGGCAACTTTCGCGTTGCGGCCGGTGGCAAGGATCTGTACATGGCACTTAACGAGTCGGGGCACGTGGCAACCGAAGGAATCTTCTTCGCGACGGGCTCGGACCAGATCACTCCGGCGTCAGCGCCCGCGGTCAAGCAGATCGCCGACATGCTCGCGGCGCACCCTGACCTGCGCCTGTCCATCGAGGGTCACACTGACAACATCGGGGATGCGAATTCGAACATGGCGCTTTCCACCAAGCGCGCGGCTGCGGTACGCAGTTATCTGGTCAGCACTCTGGGCGTGAGCTCGAGCCGCTTGAGCTCACAGGGCTTCGGTGCAACGCGGCCGGTGGGAGACAACGCGACGACTGACGGGCGTCAGCAGAACCGTCGTGTCGAGCTGGTGAAGAAGAACTGATGATGAACAATTCGCGAATCCTGGTTACAACGTCACAACCTACATCAACGTATCGGAGCCTATTATGCCACAGATGATTCACAACATGCGTATGGTCGCTTGCTGCGCTCTCCTCGCCGGGCCAGCGGCCGCTTGCTCAGAACCGGCACCTGCGTCAGCATCAGCCTCAGCGGCATCACCGGCAACGGCATCAGCACGGCCAGCGGAGAATGCCATTGTCACTACCCAGCAGGAAATACCGCGCCTCACCATGGACAACATCTCCCGCTACTATCAGGCCCTCACGAATATCTTCCTTGTCGCGAAAGCCCATTCTGAAGTCGGCCCCGCGCTATCGATAGACGCGAGCGAGAGCGATGCGCAGAACATCGCAAAGATCAACGCGATTCCGGCAGCGGTGGACGCGCTACACCGCGCCGGAATGACGCCGGCCCAGTACTTGGCTATTACCGGAACGCTCGCGGGCTCAATGATCGGATCTGAGGCGTCAACGCCGCTGCCAGCCGGAGTGGTGGGCGACAACATGCGCTTCGTGAAGCAACACCACGCGGAGATCGAGGCGCTGCAGAAACGCGCGTTCGCACAGGTACCACATGGCTCGATTCAATAAGGGCGATGAAATGAAAGAGGCGCGGACTATTACCAGATAGTTCGCGCCTCCTTTCTCGTGACGGTCGTTTGGTGATGACAGTGATTCATGGCGTGTCATCGGTTTTTGGAAGCGTGATCTTCTCGGTAATGTAGACGTAGTTGTCCCACAGGTCGGCGTGAGCATCCACCAACTGCATCCCCGCTTCGTTTGCTATGCGCCGGTACGCAATTGATCCCAGCGAGATGTATCGGAACCTCACGCCGTTCATCTCGCTCTCGGTCGGCCCGTCATGTTCTCCTGATGTGAAGAGAGATCTCCCGCCGGACTTCAACCATTGAGACACTCGTGCAAATGCAACCGCCTAGTCGGCCGCCGACAGGTGGAATAGCACGCTCCAGGCTACGACCGCATCAAACGAGTCCGCGGAAAACCCCGCGTCCTGGACGAGCTTGCATCGTGCGGGAACGGTGGGGAAGTTGGCACGATACCTCGCGATCAGTTCCGAGGAGCTATCAAGCCCGACAAGGTCGAAGCCGTTGCGTATAGGAAATTGCGAGATCGGGATGCCGTCTCCGCAACCGAGATCAAGGACGAACGCCCGAGCTCAGCTGCAAGCGGCCGAGTGGATAAGCGGTAACCTGCCAATGGGTGAAGCGTTCCGCGACGCGAGAAACTCAACAAGTACCGGTGCTTGTCCGCTGCAGCTCATCGTTAGGGGGCACGCTCACCGGAGGCTGCATTGCGGGCGGCGAGTACGTGCTCGATGCGCTCGTGTCGGGACGCGATCTGGACGAGCGCATGCATGCCGCGAAGGAACGTGACGAAGGCGACGAAGGCGACGATCGTCAGCACCAACCAGATGATCCATGCAATGACGCCGCCGAACATCATACCGCTAGAAGGTCCGAGGATAAACGCCCCTGTCCGTAAAGGAATGCGTGGGTGCTACCTGACGCCCGAGTTAAGCCGCAGCCGGATGCAACCAATGCGGCGCGCAGCGCCGCCTCCGTAGCCCGGCTGTCGGCTTCAACGATTCGTTAGGTTGCGCTGCGA
>JBBSHV010000107.1:0-8322 GCA_038232435.1 Gemmatimonadales bacterium
CGAGTGCGGCATGGTGCCCACGCCCCCAGCGCCCCACCAGGCGCCGTTCGCGTCGGTTGAGACGCTGGCGACACCGCCGATCTTGGCGGCGAAACCGTCGGCCGTCTGCACACGCCAGTCATCGTGCCGAGCGGCCATGAACATGACCGGCTTGCCGCAGGCCGCGTCGATGACGCGCCGCACGTTTGTCGCAATGAGCGTGCGCCGGGCGATCACGCCCAGGTAGTCTGTCTCCAGATGCGCGAAGGCGAGGTATGGTCCGGTGATGTGCATGACCGGCTCCCACGGCTCAATGGCGTCGCCATCCACCAGAGTATCGATCGTGAGATCCCCGAGCGTGTACCGGCGACCGGTACTGGGGTTGACGGCAAGCTGCGTCTCCAGCATGCGAATGGCTTCGTAGATCCCCGCCAACACTCCGGCGCGCTTCGCGAACAGCTGCATCGTGACGATCGGATCCAGTCCGGCGTGCGCGATGGTGTTGGCGGTGAGGACGAAATAGCGATCGGCGTAGTAGCCGTCCGCCATGCGCGGGTCAAATTGGAAGAGCGTGGCTGGAAATTGCTCCGCTAGCGTGTGATGGAAGGCCAGGGCTCTTGGCGCTCCCTCTGGCGTCACTCGCGGTCGCTCAGCATCTGTTCGCGACGCGTGGCGGCGAGGTCGTGCAATCGCCTGTCCTCATCAGTCTCCAGCCGGAGCGGCGGAACCGGGGCCGGCTTTCCGTTGTCGTCCAGGTGGACAAAGGTGAGCCAGCATTCATTGGTATGGCGGCGTGTTCCGGTGCGCAGATTTTCCGCGTAGACATTGGCGATGACCGCCATGGACGTGCGGCCGACGAAGACGACGTGGGAGCGGATCTCGACCAGTTCGCCGACGTGGATCGGCTCTTTGAAGAGGATGCGCTCCACTGACAGAGTGGTCGCCTGGCCGCCTGCATGCTTCATGGCCGAAAGTGCAGCACACTTATCGGCCATACTCATGACGACACCGCCAAAGACGGACGGGTTGCGCAGGCCGTTGGCCTGGCTCGGCATCATCAAATCGGCAAGAATTGCTTCTGAGTCACGCGGTGTTTTGGGCTCCATACTTACTTGATTCACTATGCTCGGGGATTGAACGACGCGACCGCTCGTCCATGCGGATGTGCGTGCTGACGTCCGCGCTGACGCCCGTGCGGGACCGATGGGGCGAATGTGACGAAGCTGGCCGATTCGTCGTATGCGGCGGCTTCGTTGAATGCATGAGCGAGCGCACGGACGGCGGCGGTATCGAGCGGTTCGGTATCGAGCCAGTACAGTCGAGCGCTCGCCGCGACGGAAATGAGCGGCCAACTACGGTCGCCTTGATCGCGGAGCGATAGCGAGACCGATGGCGAGGCGGCATCGCCCCGCGCCAGGAGCGCGTAACCACGGCGCTTCCAGGTGTGTGGCACCGGGCGAAGCGTCGTTGAGTCGGCGAGCACCTGAGCGTCATGCGTCAGATCCGCGCGCGTCGCAGCAAGCCCCGTACGCAGATTGACGACAGCCCGCACAGTATCGTGCTGCTCACCGCCGATATGCTCGAAGCTGGACCGATGCTCCAGAAGCACATACGGACCGCGGACCTCGATGATATCTGTCTCGCCGGTCGCGATGACAGCAGGGTCGTTGGGCGTGTCATCATCAGCGGCCAGCGGGAGCGACTCTGGGTGGGAGCGCGCGTGGTGCGAGGCCAGCTTCACCACCGACGTATCATCGTACACCAGGGTGGAGTCGCCCGTGACGAGGTCGCGAGTATAGAGACGCTCGCCGGTGAATACCGCGTCATTAAACGAACGATCCACGTCCGCGACGTAGATCTCGTGGAAACGGCCACCGTACCGAGTGATCGTCATGGGAACCGCGCGCACGTGGATCCCTTGCGTGCCGCTGGAGACCCAGTATGTGGAGTCCGGGGTCGCGACTATGAACTCCGCGGCCGGCGGCGACGGCGACGAAGTACACCCGGTGGCGATGGCGCCCGCGACAATCGTGGCTACCACAACCGGCAGGTAGCGATCCAGGTAGCTGGGGCAACGGCTCCGACACATCGCGGCAAATATACTCTGGCGTTGCTCAAGGCCGTAGATTTCGCACGCTGTCCCCACCTCCGCTAAGTAACGAATAATGCGCCTATCGTCTCTGTCTGTCCTCCTCCTCGTTCCGCTCTTTGCGTGCGAGCACACCAACACCCAGGCCGCTGCCGCGGCTGGGACAACGCCTGGAACCACGTCCGGAACCACGTCCGGAACCACAGCGACCGCCTCCAGTGCGTCTGGTGGCAAGGCTCCGGCGCTCACCGGCAGCGCTGAAGTCATTGCGCTACAACGTGAGCCGCGCGCTATCCGCGCTCTTTACGTCAACCGATTTGCCGCCCAGAGCAAGACCAAGATGCGGCACCTGATTGGCGTCGCCGACTCGACCGAGATCAACGGAATGGTGATCGACGTCAAGGACGAGTTCGGGCTGAACTGGCATTCGAGCGATCCGGTGCTGCAGCGGAACGAGGGGACCATGACCAAGGTTTCCGATCTCAAGGGGTTGGTGGACACGCTGAGGGCGCACGGAATTCTTCCGATCGCGCGTATCGTCGTGTTCAAGGACTCGGTGGCTGCCCGCGCGAATCCGGAGCACACGATTCGGAAACCCGATGGAACTCCGTGGCGGGATAAGAAAGGACTTTCATGGGTGAATCCGTACAGCCGCACCATCTGGGACTACAACTTCAAGGTCGCGGAAGAGGCGGTGCGCATGGGCTTCGGCGAGATCCAGTACGACTACATTCGCTTTCCGGAGCCGTACAAGTCGCTCCCGCCGCAAGTGTTTCCAGAGTCGGAGGGGCGCTCCAAGCCTGACGCGCTGAATCAGTTCCTGTCGATGTCGAATCAACGCTTCGACAAGATGAACGTTCGCACAACGGCCGATATCTTCGGACTGGTGACCACTGTGCGCGGACCGCTCGAGGTGGGCCAGTACTGGGAAAAGGTGTCACCGGTGGTGGACGTGGTGCTCCCGATGGTGTATCCGTCGCACTACCCGCACGGCTCATTCGGAATCCGCTCGCCCAACGCGGAGCCGCAGAAGACCATTTTCATTGCGCTATCGGTAGCGCGCGAGCGGGACCAGAAGCTGGGTATCACGACGCCAGAGCACGTCCGCCCGTGGCTGCAGGCCTTCACGCTGGGCTCGCCGCACTACGGTCCAGACGAGATCCGGGCGCAGAAACAGGCCGCGTACGACGCCGGATACGATGGCTGGGTGTTGTGGAATCCAGGCTCCAAGTTCGACGAGATCCTGCCAGCGCTGGAGAAGACTTTCGTATCGCACAAGAAATCGCCCCCGGCACCGATGCCGGCCGGCATTCCGCTGGACTAGGGTAACCAGAAGCATGCGGACCACGGTGACGATCGCAGGAATGCGGAGCGAGCACTGCAAGCGCGCGGTGTTCACGGCGCTCACGCCTCTGGACGGCATCAGTTGGGCTGATGTCGAGCTCGGCAGCGTCACTGTGGAGCACGACGGCGCGGTTACTATTGACGCGCTGCGCGACGCGATCGCTGTATCCGGTTACGTGGTCATGGGTGGCACGGAAGATCGTCGTGTGCTGCCGTTGATGCATGCGGATACGCGTGCTGAAGTGCAAAAGGTGCGGTGATGGAGCGGCACGGCGACGATCTTCGGGCGATGGCGGCGCTCCTGGCGCCCGACATTCTGGAGCTGCTGGACGAGGCTCCGGAGCAGATCGCCGTCGAGACAGAGGAGATGCACCCGGCCGACCTCGCGGACGTTGCGGAAGCGCTACCGAGCGGCCGGGTCGCCGCGTTCCTGAGCGCGTTGCCACCGGCGCGAGCGGCCGACGTGCTCGAGTACATGGACGACGATCTCCGCACGGAAGTGCTGGAGACGATGACGACGCGACAGGCCGCCGCACTCGTCACCGAGATGACGCCGGACGACCGCGCCGACGCGCTGGAAGAGCTGGAGGATGAGACGTATGAAGACATCCTGTCAGAGATTTCGGTCGAGGCAAGGCGCGAGACCGAGCGGCTCATCGCGTACGAGCCTGACACGGCGGGCGGTCTGATGACTACGGAGTTCGTATCCGTGAATGCCGCGACGCTGGTGGAAGACGCGCTCGCCGGAGTGCGCCAGCTTGCGCGCGGTCCCAAGCACGAGGCGATGCACGCCATCTACGCGACCGATGCGCAGAACCGGTTACAGGGAGTACTATCGCTCCGTGAGCTGCTCGCAGCGCCCGAAGGTGCAACACTCGGCGATGTTGCATGGAGCGAGGTTGTGAGTGTCGCGCCGACGGCGGACCGTGAGCAGGTAGCGCGACTGACGCAGAACTACGATCTCGTCGCGATTCCGGTGGTTGATGATAACAACCGCATCATCGGCGTTGTCACGGTGGACGACGTGATCGATGCGCTGCAGGAAGAGCACACGGAAGACGTGCAGAAGTTCGGCGGCATGGAAGCGCTGGACGAGCCGTACACGCAGATTGGCTTCTGGCAGATGATCAAGAAGCGCGCGGGGTGGTTGTCGGCGCTATTCCTGAGCGAGATGCTCACCGCCTCAGCGATGCAACACTTCTCCATCGAACTGGAGAAGGCCGCGGTGCTCGCGCTGTTCATTCCGTTGGTGATGAGCTCCGGTGGAAACTCCGGATCCCAGGCGACGTCGCTCATCATTCGGGCACTGGCGTTGGGTGAGCTGCGAGTGCGTGATTGGTGGCGTGTAGCTCTGCGGGAGATGCCGACAGGATTGGTACTGGGCCTCATTCTCGGGATCATCGGATTCTCGCGCATCGTGCTGTGGCAGCATCTCGGATTGTACGACTACAAGGCGCACTATCTGTTGTTGGCAACCACGGTTGGCTTCGCGCTTGTCGGCATCGTCACCTTTGGATCGTTGGCCGGTGCGATGCTGCCGTTCGTTATGCGGAGGCTGGGCTTTGATCCCGCGAGCGCGTCGGCGCCGTTTGTCGCGACTCTGGTGGACGTGACCGGACTGAGCATCTACTTCTACGTGGCGCTGTTGATCTTGCGAGGAACGCTACTGTAGATCTCTGGGGATGAGATTATCATCGAGACCGGGCGTCGGTTGCGTGCTGCGCAGATAGGCCACCGAGCCGACGACCGCGATGGTCGCAAAGGCGAACCACTGGATTGCATAGCTCATGTGTGGTCCTTCGTCGAGCGCTGGTGGCGGGACGCGCGGTGGTGCTCCAGCGCGTGTCACGTTGTCGTCCTCCAACACGATCGTGAACGGGAAGAGCGGATACGGTACCGCGCGACTGAGCGTCGTGAGATCGATCCAGCGATACGCGCGGGGGTGGCGCGACAGGTCCGGCTTGCCGGGATAGGGGACGCTGAGTGGCCGAGCGTATCCCAGCGCGTTCACCGAGTCGCCCTCGCTCCAGTGCGACGCGTCGGCGGTCACACCGTCGGGCGCATAGACCCAACCGCGGTTGACGAGCACGGCGGTGTCGCTGCCCGCGATGCGTACCGGGGTGATGATATTGACGCCCGGTGACCCGCTTCTACTGCGATCCACCAACATGATCTGATGCGCGTAGTCGTACACGCCGCGCACGCGGACTTGTCTGTAGTGCATCGAGCTGCTGTCGCGTGGCAGAGCGGATGCGGCGATGGGTGCGTAGCCCAGCCGCGCAATGATCTTGGAGTTGAGATCCTTACGTTGCGCGCGGCGCCTGAGTTGCCAGATCCCCAGGTCCACGCACACGATCGTGAAGACAATCGCGAAGCCAATGAGGAAGTAGTCGCGGATCGAACGATGGCGCATGTAGCGGTGGCGCATGTACGGAATCTACAGCGCGCAGCAGCGGCCCCGGATTAAGGGCCGTACAGAATTGTTCAGTATGCTGGCTGATTTCTAAACGTCAGATCTCGCTCCCGCCCAGGTTCGACAGGCTCGCTGTATCCCAAAGTTATCGGACTATCGCGCGCCGCTCTCGATCATCTCGCTGACCCAGAAATTCGCCGATAGAGGCCAGGGCTTCTATATGATCACAGAAGATCTTGAATGTGGCCATGAGCGGGACCGCAATAAAGGCTCCTGGGATGCCCCAGACCCAGAACCAGAATGCCAGCCCCACGAACAGCGCAACGGGGTTGAGCGCGAGACGGTGGCCGAGCAGCAGCGGGCTGACGAAATTGCCTTGAATGAGGTTGATCAGCAGAAAGCTCGCGGGAACAAGCAAGGCGTGACTAACTGAATCGAAGGTTGTGATCGCCGCAATGGTGAGAATCACAACCATTGTAAGAGCACCCAGGTATGGGATGAACTCGAGCACAAAAACAAGCGCTCCCCATAGCAACGGGCTTGGCATTCCCCAGAGATACATGACTCCTGTGACCACTGCGCCTTCGGCGAAATTGACCATCGCCGCGGTGAGCAAGAAGGTCGAGATCGATGTCTCCGTCTCGCGCGCTATCTGGACCGCGGTTCTTTTTTCGCCCAACTTGGGCAGAACCTTGATGAGCTTCTGAAGAAAGAGGTCGCCGGCAGCGAGCAGGAAGTAGAGCAGGATCATGATCTCGAGAATGCTGCCGACCGCTCGCTGAGTTGTACCGAATGCGCGCGCGATGAGGCTTGGTCCCTGAACCACGACTTCCGTCGGCTTGGCCGGCCCCGTGGCCCCACCGGTGGTCGCTGACGCAGCCTTTGCGACCTGCTCCGCGGTTTTGCTGGCGCGCTCGATTGGTCGAACGATCTTCCCCAGCTTTGCCTGGGCCGAGGCCAGGGTCGCTGGAGCATTGGCGGCCCACCCCTGGATCGGGCCGGAAAGCTCGTAGCCGCCGAACGCTATACCCGCGAGTAATCCGAGTATGATGAGTCCGGCGCCAAGCGGTGGCGCGATCCGAAACCGCGCAAGGGCGCGTACCACAGGGCTAAGGAGAAAATTTAGCAGCACGGCGAACACGATCGGGAGCAGGAACTCGCGCGCAAAATAGAGCGTGTACATGAGCGCGAGCACCGCCAGCACCAGCACGCTGACCGTCAGGGTGCGCATGGTTTCCACAGCCGCGCCGGTCTTGTCCAGATTCGGCTGCTCGGCTTCCGGACCGACCGGCATTGCCGTCGCGGTCGGATCCACGTCGGGCGTGAGGACAGAATCACCAGTCATGCTATTTTCCGCCATTCACCGGTCTGGTTGGAAGGATTAACCCGTGCATATAGCACTAAACGTGCTAAATCTGCACCGCTCTTACGTGGGCGTTAGTCCGCTCGAATGGCCGACCAATGGGCCAGAATAACGGGTCAGAAAAGGCGCATCTGTTCGCCGAGCATCTCGGGATGGACGCTTGGAACGCCGAGCATTTCCTGAATGTCGCGCGCGCTGCGCGGGGCGTGGCCGGCGAAGTAGTTGCTGGTGTAGGCGTACACGTCGGTGACCGACTCGGGGATGTCCGCTATCGCCTCGCTCCACCGTGCCAGCTCTCGGCTGCGGTCCACCTGAATGCGCGAGTGGTCCACCAGGTCGCGATTGCGGCCCATCCAACGAATGTAGCAAAAGGTCGCGGTGGGGCGGAGCGCCAGCTCCAGCATCCAGCGCCGCGGCACCCAGGGCCCGTCCACCAGAGCGACGGCGATACCGTGATCCCGCAGCAGCGCCAGCACTCCAGGCGTCATCCAGCCACGGGCGCGGAACTCCATGGCGACGCGTAGATCGTACGGCACGCGGGGGAGAAAATCGACCATCGCCGGGAGTTCTTCAGGGCCGAAATCGGGGCCGAGTTGAACCAGAACTGGACCGAGCTTGTGGCCCAACTCGCGCACCCGCTCGAAGAAGATCTCGGTCGTACCGCTCGTATCGCGCAGCCTTCCCTCGTGGGTCACTGTCTGCGGGAACTTGAGCGCAAATACAAAGTTGTGCGGCGTGCGATCGTACCAGCCGCGCACGGTGCTGGATGGCGGTACCGCGTAAAAAGTCGAGTCCACCTCCACCGTATTAAACGCGCGAGCGTAGGTGGAGAGGTAGTCGGCCGGTCGCGTCTCGTACGGGTAAAACGATCCCGACCAGGCTGAGTAATTCCACCCCTGGGTTCCGATGTGGAGCGCGGCCGGCATTGCTTGAATCGGCGCCTCCGACCCGCTCATGTCAAGGGTCAGGGCTTCGCGCGTGGCACTTCCTTTGCGCTCTATGATCTGGCTACACATCGGTCACTTCAACCCCGGGAGCTTCCATGGACGACATGAACAGCAACATGAACACCAACAAGAACGCCAGCACGAGCGCCAATACGAACAACGTTATCCACCACGACAACACACCTTC
>JBBSHV010000108.1:0-8282 GCA_038232435.1 Gemmatimonadales bacterium
AGCGGCACATCCACGACCACTGCACGCTGGGCGATGTCGCTCCCTCCATCCAGCAGGCCTGAGACCAGCAGATCGCGTTGGTCACTGAAACGGAGAGCAACGCGCGGCCGCTGATCCGGCGGTATGATGCTCACCGGGCTGCGCATTTGTTCGTCGGTAACGGGCGTCGCCTGCCATGGATGCACCGTTGGATTCCGCGGAGCTTGATGCTGCTCATTCTCTTCCATTGGCCGGCCCTGCACCACATCCGGGTCGTCCGCGGTGCCACGTCCGGTGGGTCGGTTATTTCCCACCGCATCGCCGGACCGCGGGCCGCGCCCGCCCAGCACATTGCTGACGCTGAAGCTCTCGCCGTCTTCACTGTACACGGCCATGCTATCGCGAATGCCATACACGAGCGGACTCGCGTCATCGACGATCCTGGTGCGCAGGAGGCTTCCCACAACCTTGCCGCTCGGCGGCTGGTTTATGCTGAGGCCGTGCGTGAGACCGTAGGTCACGCTCAGGTCCGCCGTGTTTGATACGGCCACGAGCACGCCACCTTTCGCAGCAAATGCACTGAGATTCTGGACACCCTGCCAGCCGAGGCCGGGGCGTATGTCGTCTGTCGCGTCCAGCGTACCGATGTTGGGCGTCTCGGCCGTCTTCTTCCATGGCATGGCATTGCGCCACATGGGCAATCCCGAGACTATCGTCTGCACAGTTCCGCCTGCGGGTGGGAAGAGGATCACATCGTACTTGGCGTTCAGATTGGCGTTCTTTGCCACGTCCTGGACGTTGATGTAATCGTATGGGATGTGGTTGAAGTCGAACGCCTGACGCCACCACCCCTCCGTCTGGGTGCCGGTCCAGGTGTGTAGAATCGCGACCCGTGCGGCGCGTGCCGGGTGCATCCTGACCGACGGCGCCGACGCCATCGCGTAAGCCTTGAGTCCAAGCTCGCCAGCCGCGCTGTTTAGCTCGTTCGCGGACACGTTTCGAATGATGAACGAGCCGCGCGCAAATTTCTGCCCCTGGGCTTCGAATGGCTCCTCGACCGATTGAAAGTCGCCCTTCTTCAAGCGGTAGCGAAGTGTGACCAGGGCGTTGTCGCCATTGTGATTGATGGCGAACACCGCGCCCGTGCCACTCACGCCGCCGGGTGCGTGAATGACTTGCGCGACCGGCTGCATTGCTACGTCGAGCACTTTTGGATCGGTCACACGAACTGCCTGGACCGCGAAGTTCTCGGGGAAGGTCCACCCGGTATCGTCGTACGGGTTCTTTTGCGGGTCGTTGGGACTCCAGTACTGATAGTCGAGCAGCGCGTCGGCTATGCGTGAATACGGCTGGTCCATGCGGACGATGTAGCTCCCAGCCGGGAACTGGATGCTTTGCGTTTTCGGTCGGGCCGCGGTATCCGCGTTGGTTGAGGCATTACTCGGGGCATTACTCGGGGCGTTGCCGTTGTTGGCACGATCCGCGGTGCCCACACTATCACTCCGCTCGGCCCGCGTGCGCCGTACCGGTACCGTCACCGTGAACGGAACAGTGGCGCGCGAGATCTCAACGCGCTGCTTTTGCAAAATGCGAAGCAGTTCCGCTTGAGCACCGGGCCGCGGGTCGTTCGCGCTCAGCACGTACGCGGCTGGGCCTTCCGTGCGCGCCTTGAGGATGGAGCGCTTGCTCTTCTGGTAAAAGTTTTCGAGGAACTGTCGTCTGTTGTTCGCGAAGTAGTTGAGCGAGACGAGCAACCCTGTCTGCTCATAGTTGTTGTTGTTCCGAAGCGACCACTGCACCCGCGGCAGCGGAGGATTCTGCTTGTACCAGGTGCGTGCCGTCTCCGTTGGCGGCAGCGTTCGCTCCATGGTTTCGGCGGTACCACCGTTGCCGAAAGTCTCGTACAGCCGGCTGATGCCATTATGGGTGGCCGCGATGAACATCAGATAGCCTGGTGACCACGTATCGAAATCACCGTGGGTGAAGACGCCGGGCATCCCCATCCGCGTCATCTCCTGCACGTTGTTCCAGCCGAGCATCTGCCACTCGTTGGTGAGCAGCGGATCGAGCCATGCGTTGTAGGGGCCGTCTCCAACAGTGTTGTCGTACAGGTACGCGACCGATTCGTGCAGGTCGTGCAACACCTGTGCGTTCCAATCGACATAGGTATTGAGCACGTTCTGGGACAGCTTCAGCGTCAGCGCCATCGCGTCACGATTGTTGTCGTGCGCCACATAGTGACCCCAATACAGAAGATTGGGATACGTCTGGTTGGGATGCGCCATGTGCCACCGAAAAACATCCACCTCGCGATCGCGTCCGTCCACCTCGACTATGGGCGTGATCAGCGTCACCACGTGCTCGCGGACGTTGCGGATGTACGGGCTCTCGTCAACGGCGAGACGGTACGCCAGCTCCATGAGCGCGGTTGGCGCTCCAGATTCGGGCGAGTGAATGGCTCCGGTGATGTAGTACACAGGAGCAACATCGGCCAGCAGCTTCTCGGCTTGCGCGTCATCCATGTTGATACTGCGCGGATCGGCTAGCTTTGCGAGCTTCGTCTTGTTGTCGTCCAACTTCGCGAGCAACGACTCGGAAGCGACAGCAACGGCGATCATCTCGCGCCCCTCTTCCGTGGTACCGATGGAGTACACCTTCACACGCGGACTCGCCTTTGCGAGCATGCGCATGTACGCGTACACCTCCTTTGAATACGGAAGATTGTTGCGCGCCCCAGCGACATCGCCGAGGACCGCCTTGGGTGTCGGGACCGTCTGCGATGCGGGGAGATAGTCTACCAGGGGCGAGAGGAAGAACGGTTCCGTGGTGTACTCGCGGATCTTCCTGGTGTATTCCTCATCGATGGGCTGGCTGGGATCGCGGCCCGGTTTGGCAGAGGAGAGATCACCCGCGGTGGCGCCAGTCTGCCCCACGCTGGGCATCCCCTGGACCGTTCCCTGGGGCAGAACACGCCGGCCCGGTGCGAGCAGGAGAAGAAGCGACAATGCTACCGGAATGGAACGACGTGTCATCGATGGGCCTCGTGGCAGTGGCAGGACGACCGGCGGCCGCCCGTACGACCATCAAGGGTATTGCTTTCCGCACGCACACGAAAGTGACAGCAGCTTCATTCGCGAAACCACTTCGCCGTCCGATACATTTCATCGAGCCACTTCCCGGAACGGCGAACCCATGACCGACTTACTCATATTTGAACTGGCCGGCGTTCGCGGCGGGTTGCCGGTGGAGAGTGTGCGCGAGATCGTTCGGGCGGTGCAGATCTCTCCGCTTCCCGGCGCGCCGCCGGTGATCGAAGGGGTGATCAACGTGCGCGGAAATGTCGTGCCCGTCGTAAGTCTGCGCGCAAGGCTCGGGCTGCCACCGTCCACCCTTGATGCGTCGGAGCACATGATCGTGATATCGGCCCTGCAGCGCGATGTCGCGCTGCGGGTGGACCGCGCCGTCGCTCTCGCTCCCATCTCGGACTCGGACATCAGCTCACCCGACACTCTAACCGGTGCGGGGTGGAATGTCGCGGGCGTGGCGCGCCTTGAGGATGGACTGCTCGTGATCCACGATCCAAACGCGTTTCTGTCGCAAGCGGAGGACGTTGCTCTGGCGACCGCGCTTGGTAGCGGCGCGCACGAGAGTGCCGCGCGCGCGTGACGCAAATCGGAGAACACGTCGGGTGAGTCGCCCGAGCAAGTCGGGCACGCCCAGACGCGATGGCTGGTCCCACCCGGCACTCGCCTGGGTTGTCGATGTGCTGCGCGATCGCTACGGACTGGTTTTTCCGCTCAGCCGGCAGCAGGACGTGGAGCAGGCGATGCTTCGCGCAATGGAGAAGCGGGGCATCACCGACGCTGGCAAGTGGCGCGACATCATTACGCACAACGCGGAGCCGCTGGATGACGTCATCGCCGAGCTCACGATCGGTGAGACGTATTTCTTTCGCGATCCGGCGCAGCTCGACGTGGTTCGCGATGTCGTTCTTCCGGTCGCCGCGCGGGGACATCCGCAGCGCCCGCTCAGGATATGGAGTGCCGGGTGCGCGACGGGTGAGGAGCCTTACTCTCTGGCGATGCTGCTGCGCGAAACGGATTGGCCGACGGACGTGCACCCGGTGCACATCGTCGGCACCGATCTGTCTGTCGTGCGACTCGCCGCCGCTCGGCGTGGACAGTATGGAGCGTGGTCGTTCCGCGGAATGGCGGAAGAACGCCGGCAGCGCTTCTTCGAGCCGCGCGGCCGGCAGTGGCTGCTCGATCCGGGCATTCGCTCAATGGTCGAGTTCCGTCTGCTGAACCTTGCGGAGGACGAGTATCCCGAGCCGGCGACGGGGATCTTCGGCATGGACATCATCTTCTGCCGAAATGTTCTCATTTACTTCGACATGCACACGGTGACGAACGTAGCGACAGGACTGATCAACTCGCTGAGCGACGACGGATGGCTCTTTCTTGGACCTTCCGATCCGCCGTTGAACGATCTCGTGCCGTGCGAGGTCGTTACCACGCCGGCGGGACTGGTCTACCGCCGTCCGGGCGTGCGCGAAGGCTCAACGCTGCCGCGCGTTTCATCGCCCGCAACAGGAGCAGCGAAGTCCGCAGCGAAATCCGCGACCAAATCAGCCACGAAAGCAGCGCTGTTGAGCGTTCCATCAAACCCGTTACCTCCGCCCTCACCCACTCCTGTGCAGCCCGTCTCGAATTCGGCTGCGCAGGTACTCGCTGCATATGCGGAGGGCCGGTACGACGATGCGGCCGAACTGGCGAAGCAGAGCGTGCAGCATGGAGTCGCGGGTGAGGAAGTCTGGTCAGCATGGGTTCGGGCGCTCGCGAACGAGGGACGCTTGCTGGAGGCGGCCGCGGTGTGCTCCAGTGCGCTGGACCGGCATGGCGCATCCGCGGAGCTTACGTATCTGGAGAGCGTGCTTCTTGCTCAGACAGGGCGGTATGCCGAGTCGGCCGTGGCCGCTCGGCGCGCGCTCTACCTCGATCGCACCCTTGTCGTCGCCCATCTGGCGCTGGGTGATGCGCTCTCACGCTCCGGCGATCCCGCAGGAGCGGCCCGCTCGTTCCGCAACGCCGAGCATATCCTGTCCGCACTTGACCCGAACACAACGGTGCGCGGCACCGACGGCGAAACCGCGGCCCGACTGATTCAGATCGCGCGCTATCGCGCCGGCGCGCTCAAGGATGTCGTCGCTTGATAGAAGAAGTCGACAACGAAAGCTCTAGCGAAAGTTCGAGCGAAAGTTCTAGCGGCAATTCCGCGGCGGACTGGGCTGACATCCATGCCCGGGTCGATGCCGCCGCTGAGGCCACCAATGCCGCTCGGCATCGCGACATCGAGTTCAGTGAGGAAATTCTCGCTCTGCGTGCGCGAAAGCTGGCTCAGCCGCTCGCGCGGCCTGAGGACGCCAACGTGGACGGTGCGATCGTGGCCCGGTTGGGTGAGACATTGGTGGCGTTCTCGCTTGGGCACGTCGTCGAAATCTTGCGACCGCGTGGACTTACCGCGTTGCCGGGCTCTCAGCCGCCGGCGACCCTCGTCATCGGCTGGCGCGGGAGAGTCGTTACGGTGCTGGACCTCAACAGCGCCAGAGCTACCGGCGGCCCGGCCGTCACCGAAACCACGCGGATCCTTATTCTTGGTGAGCGGCGCGGTATGTTAGGTGTGCTCGTGGACGATGTGGATACCGTCCGTTCCGTCCGGACGGACCAGGTACACCCGGCGCCGTCCGCGTTCGGCGGTGCGGACTGGGTTCGCGGGATGACGGATGACGCCATCGTCGTAGCCGATGTTCCCGTGCTTCTCGCGCAGTACGACAAGTAGCAGAAAGCAGCCGGCCAACAACTTCAATACGCGGGAATCTTCATGGGATGGACAGTCGGGAAGCGCATTGCTGCGGGGTTCGCGGCCAGCTTGGTCCTGGTGGTAGTGGTCGCAGTTGTGGCCGCATGGTCGCTCAACCGAACCGTCGCCGCCTATGAGCATGCGCTACGTGACCGGCGTGTCGTGGTCGTTCCGGCGCTGCGTGCCGAATCGGATATTCGGGCGGCGAGCGCCGAGTACACGCGCTTTCTGCTCGAGCGCAACCAGAGCTTCGCGGCAGGGCGCGACAGCCTGATCCGATCGGGGCGCGGATTCGTCACGGAAGTGCGCGATTCGATTGGTGCCACGACTGGTGCGACAGGTGGCTCGACCGTTACTGCTGGCACCTCTGACGGCGCCTCTGACGGCGCGGCTGGCACCGCGGATGACGCGGCGCGATGGACAGCGATCATGGGGCTGGTGCAGCGGTGGGATGATGCCAGTCGGACATCAATCGCCGCGCTCCGGGCTGGCAACGAGGCTGAAGCACTCCGCATTCGGACGGCGGAGGCGCAGCCGCTGCGCAACGAGCTGGACGCCCGGATTCGTGAGGCCTCTCAGAGCGCCCAACGCCGGAGCGATGGTATCGCTTCGGGAGCCGCTGGCCTTGCCTCAGCGGCACGCACGACACTGATCGTGTGCACCGTGGTCGCGGTGCTGATCGGGGCCGTCCTCGCGTGGCTGCTGACGCGCGCGATCAACCGGCCGCTGCGCGAGACGACCGCGGTACTGGCGTCCAGCGCGGCCGAGATCCTCTCGTCCACTACAGAACAGGCGGCGGGCGCGAATGAGTCGATGGCCGCTGTCACCGAGACGGTGGCGACCGCGGACGAGGTGGCTCAAACCGCGGCTCAGGCAGCCGAACGGGCGCGAGCTGTGGCCGACTCCGCGCAGCATGCCGCCGAGATCGGTCAGGACGGTCGCCGCGCCGTCGCCGCTTCGAGTGTCGCCATGCATGCCGCGCAGGAGCAGGTCGAATCCATCGCGCAGAGCATCGTCGCGCTGGCCGAGCAGGCGCAGGCGATTGGCGAGATCATAACGTCCGTGAACGACATCGCCGAACGGACCAATCTGCTGGCGCTGAATGCCGCGGTCGAAGCGGCACGCGCCGGTGAGAGTGGTCGCGGCTTCGCGGTGGTCGCGAGCGAAGTGAAGAATCTGGCCGAGCAGTCCAAGGCGTCCACAGTGCAGGTTCGTCGGATTCTGGGCGAGATCCAGCGTGCAACCAGCAGCGCCGTAATGGCGACCGAGCAGGGTACCAAGAAAGTCGCAACGGCGGCGAAGCAGTTGGAGCAGGCGGGTGAAACCATCGCGACGCTGGCCGACGCCGTGGGCGACTCCGCACAGGCTGCCGCGCAGATAGTTGCGTCGGCTGGTCAACAGGCGATCGGCATGGAGCAGATTCGCGTAGCCATCTCCAACATTCGGGAAGCGACGCAGCAGAACCTGACCGCGACCAAGCAATCGGAGACCGCCGCGCAGCAGTTGAATCAGCTCGGATCCCGCCTGGTGCAGTTGGTCGGTACGACGGGATCGGCAATCTGATTACCGTCAGTGTACGATGCCACGCACGATACGATGCATGATGCCATGGACGACGATGATCTAGCGGCGCGCCTGCTCGCCACTTTTCTGGACGAGTTGGACGAGCAGTTGCGAGTTCTGTCGAGCGATCTGCTCGTGCTGGAAACACAGCCCGGCGATTCGGAGCGTCTTCGCTCAGTCTTCCGCATCTTTCACACGTTGAAGGGCGCGGCGCGCGCCGCCGATGTGCCGCTCATAGAGGGCGTTTCGCACCGGTTGGAAGGACTTCTTGCCGGCGCACGGGACGGGCGTAGTCCGCTCACGCCGGTGCAGCTCGACATGCTATTCCGCGCCACCGCGGCGTTCGAGGACGCAGGCCGCCGCATTCGCGACCACGTGGATCTGGCCGACTCTTCGCTCTCTGCGCTGGAGCGGCAGCTCAGGGGCGGCGTGAGCGCCGCGGGTGCCAAGGGTGCTGTAGCTGCGTCCACACCGAAGGCTCCGCCTCAGCAGCCAATAAGCAGGATGCCGTCCGTGGAGGCTGTCGCGGAAATTCCGCCGAAAGCTGCGTCGCCAGTCGCGTCGGAAGATGCCCTGAAAGTCGCCTCGGCGTCCGCGCAGCCATTGGATCCCATTCCCGCCGTGGCTGGAGTAGCCGTGGCTGAGGTAGCCGTGGCTTCAGCCACGGCCGCACCGGCTGCATCCGTGCCCACAGACGGGGACGAGCAGGTGCGCGTCGGTGTGTACCGGATCAACGCGATGATCGACGCAGCGGGCGACATAGTCACACTCGCGGCCGCCATCAGCGAGCGTCAGCGCGAGGCTGCCGCACTGCAGATGAGCCTCACGCGCGCGCGTTCCGCGTGGCGCAGCCTGCTGCAGCGGCGTCTGGATCCGCGACT
>JBBSHV010000109.1:0-8203 GCA_038232435.1 Gemmatimonadales bacterium
AACACCTTCACTGACGCCCTCGGAGCTGAGTCATGAACTCCGCACCGGGAACAGCGATTCCATGCAGCGCAGGCGCAAAGTGGTCGGGCTGTCGCTCGTCGCGGCAGGCGCCATGGGGCTGATCGCGGCGTACCAGACGGGGATCATCAAGCACATTCCGGAACCACCACTCCCGCTGCTCGACGCGGACAAAGTGGATGCGTCCAGCGAGGCGTACTCCAAGTTGTCCATGCCGGACGGAATCCTCGGCCTCGGCAGTTATGCCGTGACCATGGGGCTGGCGGCGATGGGCGGCAGCGACCGCGCGAAAGCGGAGCCCTGGATCCCGCTTGCGCTGGCCGCAAAGGTCGCCGCGGACTCCGTGAACGCCGCCAAGCTCACGGTCGACCAGTGGACCAAACACCGGGCCTTCTGCTCGTACTGCCTGCTGAGCGCGGCGGTGACGTTTGCGATGGTGCCGCTGGTGCTGCCGGAGGCGCGGACCGCATTCCGCCAGCTTACCGCGTGAACGACGGAAAGAGCTGGACTGGCCTGCCGCGCGAACGCCGTGGTAACGCCGAACACGAGGTGCGCCGCGATCGGAATGGCTGCCTTTGTTATCGGCTGCCGAGTCGCGGGTTGTAGCGTGCCGCTGGCCGGCATGATGCCGCCCTCGAGAACCGGTGAGGTACGCCGTTCCGGCGACCGCCAGTCCGTCCAGGACCGCGGGACCGTGGATCCTGTTCTGCAGCACGCCGAATTTGTGCCAAGCAGCGCGCCGTACCCGAGGTGCGCCGCGAGTCCCACGGTCGTCGCTTCTGTATCGGTAAGATTTACGCAGTGCTTCTCGGCCTCGGTGTCGACCAGCGCCACGGGCGGCATCCGGTGATCTGCCTCTCGGGGAGCAGTAGCTTGTCGCCAGCCTTGAACACAACGGCCATCACGGCACTGCCCACGATGCCCGCGCCGGCACCCGTCAGCGCCGCGCTAACTACACTCTTGTGCTCCGGCGCTCGCGGCGCGGGGCCCTGCTCTGTATCGAGTAGCACCCGCTTCCTGTGCATTTGTGGTGCATTTGTCCCTGCATTTGTCCCTGCATCCGGTGATCTCTCGTCGTCAGGCCAACATCGGCGGCAACGCTGTGTCCGCTGGCCGGCATCATCTGCTCTGCATTCTCCGTGCTGGAACCGCGGCAAGCCATCCGTAGTGCGTCGCGAAGCGCCGATCGATCCGGCGCTCGAGCCGCAGCGCCCAGCGGAATCCGCCGGGCGCATCCGTCTCATACCGCGCGCTGGAATGAATGATGCCCGATACTGGCGGCTACGGGAGCGCCTTCACAGAAGCCGAGGAGTGTGAGCAATGCACAACGATAATAATGATGCGAGCAGCTATGAGAACGACCGCGGTCACAACGTGAGTCGCGGCAACGGGCATGGCGGCAATGGGCATGGCGGCGACGTCCTGGGCGACCTGATAAAGGGAGCGGTCGCCGGCGCTGTGGGTGTCTGGGCGCTGGACCAGATAACCTGGTACATGTGGGACCGCGAAGATCCCGCTGCGCTCGCGCAGGAGCGAACGGCCCGCCCCGGCGGACTGGACCCGGCACACGTGATGGCGAACGAGGCCGCGCACGCGATGGGCAAACAGCTCCATCCCAGGCAGCCCAATCCTGCTGGAATCGCCACGCATTACGCACTTGGAATCCTACCGGCGGCGCTGTACGGTGCATTCCTGCGTGGTCGCATGCACGACCTGGGCTCGGCGCGCGGCCTGGCGTACGGACTTGCGCTCTTCGCGCTGGAGGACGAACTCGCCAACCCGCTACTTGGCACCTCCGGTCCGCCCGGTGACTATCCGTGGCAGGCGCACGTTCGCGGACTGGTTGGTCATCTCACGTACGGCGCCGTGACCGACGCCGCGATAGGGCTTCTCAACGACGTGGCATAGCATCACTCAACGCACTTCACGCTGAGTCTCCCGGCGGACCGAGACGACGCATCAGATCACGGTTCTGTTTCACGAAGCGGCGATCGATCCAGCGCTTCACCCACAGTGCCCAGCGGGAGTGGCTGATAATACCGCGCCAGCGCAATAGTGCCTTGCCGTCCGCGGTGTCGATCGCGACGAGAAAGTCCGCCTGCGGCAGGTACGCGCGCATCGTCCCCGATCCAAATGAGGCGCACAGGTTGTGCGCGAGCACCGGTCCCTCGCGCACCGCGTAAACGCCCGCTCGCGCGATCCGCGGAGCGTTTGTCAGCGTGATGCAGTCGCCGGCTCCCCACACCGGCGATCCGTCGGTGGAGCGAAGATGTCGGTCCACGCAAAGGAAGCCCGCCGAATCCAGCGGCAGATCCGACGCGGCAAGGCACCGGTGAGATCAAGACGGCTTCTACGACGTCGGGAAGTCCCTCTTTAATGCAGCGCCGCAGCGCCGCAGCACCGCCAGATGCGCATGACCGCCACCCACCAGGACCATGCGCTTCATCTTCATCGGCCGATGCCGCGAATAGTGTTGGCGCGGCTGCTAGCGCAAATGCTACGACGCGAGCATCGACGCGACATCCTCGCCGAAGAACTGGATAACGTACTTGCGTTGCAGCGGCGTGAGCCGCCGCACAGCCCAGACGAGATGGACCAGATGCGGCTCCGTCGGCGTCACCAGCAGCGGCATGTGCGCCTCTTGCGGGGTGCGGCTTCCTTTCTTTGTGTTGCAGCTACTGCATGCGGTCACGCAGTTCTCCCACGTGTTCGCGCCACCGCGCGAGAGCGGCAGGATATGGTCGCGCGTGAGATACTGGCGTGGACGCAACTCGTTCTCGCGCCGCCCACAGTAGCCGCAGGTGCGCCGATCGCGGCTGAACAGAAAGATGTTGGTGACCTGACGCCGGAACTTCCGCGGCACGTGAACGAAGGCTTTGAGCCGGATTACCGCGGGGCGCGGAAGCGTCACACGCCCCGCCCGCACGTCGTCGCCTTCGGGCTCGACGATTTCGGCCTTACCGTCCAGAACGAGCCGCACGGCCCGGCGTAGAGGAGTCATCGTGAGCGGCTCGTAGGTCGCATTCAACGCAAGGCAATTTGGGCCTTTCACGCCGAACCAGTCCTGACACCATGTATATGCATGTGGCCCGTATTGTCGCGCGGGGCGAAGGATCGTGTCCTTCGCCCCGCGCAAATGGTCGTTTACGCCGTGACTCGACTCTCCACCCTGGTGAGCCAGCCGTAGCGATCGGGCATCTTGCCGGTCGCCATTCCCATGTACGCTTCCTGCACCGCGAGTGTGATCGGGCCGGGCTTGCCGGAGCCGACCTCTATGCGGTCGACGCTCCTTATCGGCGTAATTTCCGCAGCCGTCCCGGTGAAGAAGAGCTCGTCCGCGATGTACAGCATTTCGCGAGGAATTACCTGCTCTGAGATGGGAAAGCCGAGATCACGCGCGATGCGGAGTACCGAGTCACGCGTAATCCCGTTCAGGATGCCCGACGCCATCGGCGATGTGTATATAGCGCCGTCGCGCACGATGAACAGATTCTCGCCGCTCCCTTCAGCAACATACCCGAAGGAGTCGAGCATGATCCCTTCGACGTAGTCGTTGCGCCGTGCTTCCATCTTGGAAAGCTGCGAGTTGAGATAATTGCCCGCGGCCTTGGCCATCGTCGGTAGCGTGTCCGGTGCCGGCCGGCGCCAGCTCGACACGCATACGTCAACCCCCTGCTCCAGCGCCTCGTCCCCGAGATACCGGCCCCAGATCCACGGTATGACGAAGGTCTCCACTGGCGCCTTGTGCCCCAACACGCCCATCTCCTCGCCGGTGCGCAGCGCGACCGGACGAAGGTAGCAGTGCGTCAGCCCGTTCTCTGCCACTGTGTCAACGCACGCGCCTACCAGTTCATCCGCCGAGTACTGCATTGGCATGCGATAAATCTTGCAGGAGTCGCGAAAACGGCGCATGTGCTCCGGCGCGCGGAAGATTGCCGGGCCATCCGGGGTATCGTAACAGCGCAGTCCTTCGAAGATCGAAGAAGCATAGTGGACTACATGACTCATCACGTGGATGGTGGCGTCCTGCCATTCCACGAATGCCCCGTCCCGCCAGATTTTGTGCGTGCTCATGCTCAAAAGTAAGCGATAGTGCTAGCGTGCCGCGAGGTCCAGGGTAGCCGGAGTGGTGGCAACGCTAGTGTGGGCGGTGCCATCCGCGGTGCTACGCCACTTCGCCAGCGTCCGGCCGCACTCGGCCACGCGGCCACGCAGACCGCCCGGATTTATCACGGCCTCACCGTTCTCCACCAGGTGCCGTCCCGCCACCGTTACCAGGAACGCGCGACTCCCGCCCAGCGCAAAGATGAGCGCAGCCACCGGATTTTCTGTCGGCGTTGCCCTGGATGAATCCAATCTGAAGGCAACCAGGTCCGCCGCCTTGCCCACCTCGAGCGAGCCGATGGTCCGCTCCAGACCGAGCGCGCTGGCACCGCGAATCGTCACGAGCTCCAGCGCGGTTTGTGCCGAGACTTCCAAAGGTGATCCGTATCGCGCGTTCTGCATGAGCAGCGCGAGCCTGGCCTCGTCCAGCATGTCCATCCGATTGTTGCTGGCGACTGAATCGGAACCGACCCCCACGGGAATACCCGCCGCGAGAAAGTGCGTCAAAGGGGCGACGCCATGTCCGAACTTGGCGTTGGAGACTGGGCAGTGCGCGACGCACGCGTGATGCTCAGCGATGGTCCGAATGTCTTCCATGTCTGCATGCACCGCATGGATGAGTAATGCACCCGGTAGCAGCGCGCCCAGCTCCGCCAGGAGCGTGATGGGCGAGCGCGAACGCGCCGGCGTCCCAATGCCACGACGACCTAACCGTTCAGCGAACGTCCCGGTCCCGCCGGTCACCAGCGCGTGCTCGTCAGCGCCCTCCGCGATGTGCATCGCGATCGGCAACTGGTTGGCTGAAGCGTACGCGGCGACCGCGCGGTACAACGCGTCGGACACGGTGTACGGCGCGTGCGGTGAAACGCCGATGCTGACCAGCTTCGCCGGATCGGCGGTGAGCGCGCGCACGCGGCCGTCCAACTCCGCCATGGCAGCGTCGCACGCGAGCGGGTCCGGACCGAACGTCTCCTGATACATGATCCCGCGCACGCCACATTCGCGCATCGCTCGCGCGGGGACCCCACTGGCCGACGTATCGGCGAAGGTCGTCACCCCGTGTTCCACTCCCTCGATAACGCCGAGTCTGGCCGAGTCGAGCAGCATCGCGTCATCCAACACCGCCGCGCGTGATCGGCGCAGCGTGTCTATCCAGTCATCGAATGGCAAATCTTCCAGAAAGCCGCGCATCGCGGTTAGCTCCAGATGCGTGTGCGCATTGACGAGGCCGGGCAATAGCACCGCCTCACCGAGGTCGTAATCGTCGGCAAGCGGCGCATCGCTCGCCGGCCCAACGTACACGATAGCGCCGTGGTCGACGGCGACCACACCATGTGGTATCGGTGGCGACGTCACCGGAACAACCCAGCGGGCATGGTAGCAGATCACTGGACGATTACTGGCCGGTCATCCAAAGATTAGTGAATGCCACGACCGCTGTCGGCGGGAAGGATGGTGCTGAGCGGAACCGGCGCAGCGGTTGCGGGCGGCCCGATGTACGGCGCGCACTCATTCACTGGCTCGGTGCCCGGGATGAAATACTCCGTGACCACGGCTGTGCTGACACATGCGGGCGTATACAGTAATCCGCTGGATGCATCAATTTCTCGCATGCTGATGCCGGGGGGCATTGGCCAGTCCGGCGGGGCGGGCTTGCGCCTGTACACCTCGGTCATGAACGACGTCCACGCGGGTGCCGCCAGAATACCGCCCTGTGCGTTGGACTTGATCGTCTGCGGGTGGTCGAAGCCCATCCACACACCGGCAACGAGATCGGCGGTGTAGCCCACGAACCAGACGTTGGTACCGTCGTTCGTCGTACCCGTCTTGCCGCCGGCTGGAATGTGGAAACCCTGTTGCCAGACCGAGCCGTTCGCGGTACCGCGCTGGATCACATCCTTCATCATGCTGACCATGATCCACCCTTCCTCCGGCGACAGCACCTGCGTGCGCTCCGGCGTCGGCTGCCAGATTACCTGGTGCTTCGCGTTCTCGACACGGAGGATGGGATTTGGCATTGTGCGCACACCCATTGTCGCGAATGTCGTATATGCTCCGACGAGATCGAGCGGAATTACATCGGCGGAGCCGATGAAGATCGAAGGGTATGCAGGGATCGGCGTGGTGATTCCAAAGTTGCGCGCCTCGTTGATGATGGCCTGTTCTCCCAGCTCCTGCCCGACTTTGATCGCGACGATATTGCGCGACATGTAAAGCCCCCGACGCATCGGCATCGGTCCCTCGAACCGGAGATCGTAGTTCTGCGGCTCCCACATCGAGCCGTTCCCCTGGGATACAGATACTGGAGAGTCATCGACCATGTATGATGGTGGCCTGCCGTTCTGCACCGCGGCCGCGTACACGATGGGCTTGAATGTGGAACCCGGCTGGCGCAACGCCTGGGTCGCGCGATTGAATTTGGAATCGTAGAAGTCACGACCACCGACCAGGGCGCGCACGCCACCTGTGCGCGGATCCAGCGCGATGAAGGCCCCCTGCAGATAGGGAGAAGTGCCGGTACCGGTCTCACCGGTTGCCTGGCGGGCGATGTATTCCTCGTACGTCGGGTGCTTGAAAGCACCGAACTTTCCGGCCTCGATCGCCCGTAACTGCCGCTCCATCGCACGCTCCGCGGCCCCCTGCATGTCCAGGTCGAGCGTTGTGTAGACGTTGAGTCCCTGCTCGTACAGCTGTCTGCCGAACTGGCGATCGAGCTGCTGCCTCACCCACTCCACGAAGTACGGCGCGGTGTCTCCGGATTCGACTTTGGTGGCAAGCTGTAGTGGATACGCCGTGGCCAAACTCGCCGCGGCGTCGTCGATCACACCGTTGGCGCGCATCAACTGAATGATGGTGTTGCGCCGTTGAATCACACGATCGGGGTAGCGCCGCGGATTGTATCGTTCCGGCGCTTTGGGAAGCGCGGCGAGCGTTGCTGCCTCGGCGACGTTGAGGTCGCGAACCGATTTGCCGAAATACCTCTGTGCCGCCGACTCGACACCGTAGGCGCCGTTGCCGAGGTTGATCTGGTTCAGGTACAGCTCGAGGATCTTGTCCTTGGTGTACTTGGACTCGATCTCACGCGCGACCTTTGCTTCCTTCACCTTGCGCAAAATTGTCTTCTCGCGCGAGATGCGCTCGGGAAAGACGTTGCGCGCGAGCTGCATCGTTATGGTCGAGAATCCTTGCGTGTAGTGCCCGCTCCGCACGTTTTTGAGCACCGAGCCGACAACGCGTATCCAGTCGACACCGGAGTGTTCGTAGAAGCGCTTGTCCTCGGTGACGATGAATGCGTCCTGCACCATCTTTGGAACGTCGCCGAGCTTGACCAGCGTGCGTCGCTCAGTCCCAAGCTCGGCGATGAAGCGTCCATCAGCGGCAAAGAGCTTGGACGTCTGCTTGGGCGTGTACTGCTCTAGCGAACCGATGGATGGGCAGCGCTCGCCGGCGCAGACGAGCACCCAGGCGCTGTAGACAAGGCCGACACCAAAGGTCGCCACGAGCAGGACGGCCACTATTGTGAAGCGAAAAGCAGTTGGGTGGCGCTTCCGGAAAGGGAGCGTCTTTGACGTCTTGGTTCGACCAGCCATGGGGGGAATTTAAGGCTCGGCGCGCGTAGTGCCGGCACCCGCCGGACCGATGTTGCAGAATGTTCGGGCTCTATCTCTGTCACCGGGGCAGACAGACGACTGACCCGACTATCTATATTACCGCCAATGTCTGAATCTGATCTCCTGACCGAGTTGGAGTGGCGCGGCATGCTGCACCAGAGCACCGAGGGAATTGCCAGCGCTCTGGCTCGGGGGCGCGTGACGGGGTACGCCGGATTTGATCCCACCGGTCCGTCACTGCACGTGGGGAGTCTAGTCCCGATCATGGGGCTGGTGCAGCTCCAGCGGCATGGTCATCGCCCGGTTGCGCTTGTCGGTGGCGGTACGGGGATGATCGGCGACCCCAGCGGCAAGAGCACCGAACGAACGCTCCAATCGCGCGAGCAGGTTACTGCGAATGTGGCCGGAATTTCGAGCCAACTGGAGCGCTTTCTGGATTTCTCCGGACCGACCGCCGCGCTCGTGCGTGA
>JBBSHV010000110.1:0-8143 GCA_038232435.1 Gemmatimonadales bacterium
CCACCACAGACAGCCGGCAAGCGCCACATCGTAATTAGGCAGCCAATCGGTGTCGTGGGGGCCATCGCGCCGTGGAACTTCCCGCTCGTGCTGGCCGTGCGCAAAGTTGCCCCTGCTCTCGCCGCAGGCTGCCCGGTGGTGCTCAAGCCAGCGAGTGCGACGCCGCTCTCGGCCCTGCACCTCGCAGAAGCCATGCAGGAGGCGGATGTTCCGCCTGGCGTCTTCCAGGTGATTGTCGGCTCTGCGCGAGAGATCGCCGCCGAGCTGTTCGCCCACACCGAATGCCGCAAAGTGACTTTCACCGGATCAACACCGGTAGGCCGCGAACTCATGCGGCTCGCAGCGGATCACATCACGAAGCTCTCACTCGAGCTGGGCGGCAACGCGCCGGTGCTCGTCTTCGACGATGCCGACCTGGATCAGGCCGTTGAAGGAGCGATGATCACGAAGTTCCGGAACAGCGGCCAGTCGTGTATCGCCGCCAACCGGATCTACGTGCAGCGCGGCATGTACGAGCGCTTCCTCGCCGCGTTCGTGGAGCGCGTCAAGGCGCTCAAGGTCGGCCCCGGATTGGACGACGGCGTCGCCGTCGGTCCCCTCATCAACGCGCAGGCTGTGGTCGACGCGTTGTCGATGCTCGACTCGGCCCGCGCTGCCGGCGCGCGCGTGCTCGCCGGCGGTCAGCGGCTCGACCGCGGCTGCGGACACTATCTCGAGCCCACGGTGCTCGCCGACGTCCCGACCGGGAGTGTCTGCCTCGAAGAGGAAGTGTTCGCCCCGGTGGCGCCGGTTGTCGCTTTCGACGATGAGGCGGAGGCGGTGCGCCTCGCCAACGCCACCCGGTACGGGCTTGCGGCGTACGTCTTCACCTCGAACCTGAACCGGGCCTGGCGGGTTGCCGAGGCGCTCGAGGCAGGGACGGTCGGCGTAAATGACGCGGTGCCAACGGTAAGCTACGCGCCATTCGGCGGTATGAAGGAGAGCGGCCTCGGTCGCGAACTCGGCGTCGAAGGACTCGACGCATTCCTCGAAACCAAACACATCTCTTTCGGAGGGGTAGATTCATGAAATTGTTCCTCGATAGCGCCAAGGTCGACGAGATCCGCTACGCGCTCGAGCAGTGGGACGTCGATGGCGTCACGACGAACCCCCGTCACGTGCACACCTCCGGGCGTCCACTCCGCGATGTGCTCGAAGGAATCGCCGCGCTGGTCGCGGGGACGGACAAGCCGATCAGCGTCGAGGTCAACCCGAACCTCACTGATCCCGTGGAGATCGTGCGCGAAGGGAGGGCGCTCGCCGAGATGTCGCCCAACTTCGTCGTGAAGGTGGGGATCAGCGAGTCCGGGTGCCGCGCCATACGCGAGCTCGCGCGCAACGGCATTCGAGTCAACGCAACGCTCATTTTCTCGACCGCGCAGGCCTGGCACGCGGCGCGAGCCGGCGCCGCATACATCAGTCCTTTCCTCGGCTGGAAGGAGCAGTACGGCGACGCGGCGCACGAGTTCGTGCGCGACGTGCGCCTCATGCTCGACCGGCACGGCTACGGCGCCGAGATCATTGCCGCGGCCGTGCGGAACAGCTACCAGCTGGGGGCTGCCGCGACTGCCGGCGCGCACTGCGTGACCGCGGGCGTTGATGTGTATCGGGACAGCTTTCGCCACCCGTACACCACCATGGGTGAGGGAATCTTCACCAAGGCGTGGGACGAAACGCCGGTCGCCGAGGAAGACGGGACATCGTCGGACGGCACAGGACGCGACGGCGCCCACGCGCGAGACGGGGCTCCCCGCCGCGCCGGCACGGTCGCGGCACGGTAGACGGCGCCCATCGTCCCCGGCCGAACGTCGCCCGATGTCCGCACCAATCCTCCCCTCGAGTGGTATCGAATCGCAATCGCACGCGCAGGCGGCCGTTGTAGCTGACGACGCGACGCCGTGGTACGCGGGCGTCACGCGCTACGAGTGGCTCGTCCTCGCTATAGCGTCGCTCGGCTGGGTGTTCGACGTATTCGAGGGACAAATCTTCGTGGCGAGCATGGGCGAAGCGATGCCGTCCCTCGTCGCTCGCGGGACATCGGCCGGCACCATCGCTCTCTACAATAGCATCGCGTTAGGCGCCTTCCTGCTCGGTGGCTCCATCGGGGGGATTATGTTCGGCGTGCTCAGCGACCGGATCGGCCGCAAGCGGACCCTCTCACTAACGATCCTCTCGTACTCCCTGTTTACCTGCCTGTCGGCGTTCGCGCAGACGTGGTGGCACCTGGCTGCGTTCCGTTTTCTCGTGGCGCTCGGCGTGGGTGGCGAGTGGGCCGTGGCGAGCGCGCTCGTCGCCGAGGTCTTCCCGGCACGTGCGCGCGCGCATGCCGGTGGCATCTTTCACGCGACGAGCGTGTTGGGCACGTACCTCGCCGTGGCAGCCGGCGCGTTCCTGATCGGCAACACTGCGGTGAACGTTTGGGCGCAGGGGTTGCACGGCTCCTGGATCGCGCAGATCGTCGACCCCGCATCCCTGCCATGGCGGCTCGGCTTCGCAATTGGCCTGGTGCCGGCGCTGCTCATCGTGTGGGTCCGGCGGAGCGTCCGCGAGCCGGAGGAGTGGCAGCGGGCCCGGGCGCGGGCGGACCGTGAACCCGGCGAGGAGATGGGCCAGCTTGCTGGGCTGTTTCGCGGAGAGCTGCTCCGTCGCACTCTGGTCGGCGTCACGCTCGCCGCGGTGGCGATGGCCACATTCTGGGGTGTGCACATCTATGGCAAGAACATGCTGCAGGCGGCAGTCGAGCGGCGCTACGTCGCAGAGGCCGTTGCCGAGGCGCAGGTAACGGACGCGTCGACCGCTACAGCGACTACAGCGACTACAGCGACTACAGCGATCACCCCTCCCGCCTCGCTGAGCGCAACGCAGCGCAGCGCGATTCTCGCTTCCCACGCGGCGCGGCTCAAGCGGTGGGAGATGCTCGGCATGTTTCTCGTGACGACGGGTGGCGGCATCGGCCTACTGGCGTTCGGGCCGATTTCGCAGCGCATCGGCCGCCGCCGCACCTTCCTGCTGTATCATCTAGGTGGCCTCGTGAGCACGCTCGTCGTGTTCAAAGTGCTCACTTCGGTGACCGCGTTAGTCGTCGCACTACCGATCTTCGGGATGCTCACGCTCGGTATGCACGCAGGGTACGCGATCTACTTCCCCGAGCTCTACCCGACGCGGCTCCGTGGGACCGGCACGGGGTTCTGCTTCAACGCGGGGCGTGCGGCGGCGGCGCCGATCGTGTTCCTCGTCGGGTGGCTGCAGTCGAGCTATGGGATCAGCCTGCCCAACGTCTCAGCGTCGGCGTCGCTACTGTTTTTGGTGGGCGCCGCGGTCCTCGCGTTCGCACCGGAAACGCGGGGACGCGAGCTCACGCCGTAGCGCCGGGACGCCCAGGATGACCGACCCCGGACTGCTTTATGGTGCCCTGTCTGCTGTTGTTGTTGCACGTAACCTTATGATCTCGGCGGTCCATTGACCATGACGCACGACGAGTCTGACATGCCGGCGAGCCGGGCGTTCTCGCCTTCGCCTGAACCGGCGGAGGACAACGCGTCCCGAACAGAACCGACCACGAGGGTGGGCGGCGCTCCCATTTCGCGGCGGGCTTTGCTGGCCGGCGTGGCGATCACTGCCGGGAGCGTAGCTCTTGAGGCGCTCCCACTGCGCGCTGCCCAGACGACGCTGCCCGCGGGCGCGGCGCCTGAGGAACTGCAAGTCCCACCGCTTGACCCCCACGAAGGTACTCGGAACGCCGACAACGGCCCTCGGCGCGCGCTCACCGTTCGTGACGCCTGCGCGAACCCCGACCGGTATCCTAACCGGGACGTCGCTCACGCCGCTGCAGGACCTGTCGGGGACAATCACCCCGTCCGACCTGCACTTCGAACGTCACCACGCGGGCGTCGCCCAGATCGACCCGACACGCTACCGACTGCTCATCCACGGGTTGGCCGATCGCGCGACAGTGTTCACGCTCGATGACCTGAAGCGCTTCCCATCGGTCACGCGCGTGCACTTCGTCGAGTGCGCGGGCAACGGCCGGGCCGGCTATCGCGCTCCCAAACGCGAGCTTACGCCGCAGCTGATCGACGGTATGACGAGCAACAGCGAGTGGACCGGCGTGCCGCTGGCCACGCTCCTACGTGAGATCGGGGCTCAGTCCACGGCCAAGTGGGTTCTCGCCGAAGGTGGCGACGCGTCCGTGCTGTCGCGAAGCGTGCCGATGGGAAAAGCGCTGAATGACGCCCTCATCGCCTACGCGCAAAACGGCGAGCCACTCCGTCCCGCCAACGGGTACCCGGTGCGCCTCCTGCTCCCCGGCTATGAGGGGAACATGTGCATCAAATGGCTGCGACGCCTCGAGCTGATCGCGGAGCCGAACATGTCGCGCGATGAGACGGCCAAGTATACGGACCCGCTTCCGGACGGGACCGCGCGGCAATTCAGCTTCGAGATGGACGTGAAGTCGACGATCACGGCGCCGACGTACCCGGCGCGGATCGCCGACCGCGGGTGGTTGCCGATTACGGGCCTCGCGTGGAGCGGTCGCGGCCGCATAGCCCGCGTCGACGTGAGCACCGACGGCGGGCGCACGTGGACGGAGGCCGAGCTCCACGGCCCGGCGCTTCCCAAGGCACATACCCGGTTCCAGCTCATGTGGCAGTGGGACGGACGCCCAGCGACCCTCATGAGCCGCGCCGTGGACGAGACCGGGGCGTTGCAACCTACGCGCGCCGAGTTCCGGGCCAAGCGCGGCCCGGGAACCGATTATCACTACAACCACATCCGGGCGTGGACCGTCGACCGTGACGGCCGCGTGTACTTCGGGGCCGATCTGTGACGCGGGGTCACACGGCGGCGCTAGCGTTAGTACTGGTCGCGGGTGCCGGCCTCGTATCATTCGGAAGCTGCGCGCCCGACTCCGATCGCCGCACGAGCGCGGTTGCCCGACCCGCCAACGTCGCACCCCCTCCGTCCGCGCCGAATCATTTCGGCATCGGTCGCCCGGCGTCGGCAGCCGAGGTTGCGGCGTGGGACCTCGACGTGAACTCGCGCGGCGTTGGGCTCCCAGCGGGGAGCGGGACCTACGCCGCAGGCGCGACCATCTTCGCGGCGCGATGCGTGGCATGCCACGGTGCGCGGGGGGAAGGCACCGGGACCGGCGCCTCGGCCATCCCGCGCCTCATCGGCCGCGACCCGAGGCAGGGCTTCCCATTCGGGAGCGACCTCAAATACGTGCGCACGGTCGGCAACTACTGGCCGTACGCGACCACTCTCTACGACTACCTCCGGCGCACGATGCCGCTGAACGCGCCCGGATCGCTGCGGGCTAACGAGGTGTACAGCCTCACGGCGTTTCTCCTCGCGGAAAACGAAATCATCCCGCGCGACCTCGTGATCGACGCGCACACGTTGCCGCGGGTCCGGATGCCCGCCCGCAATCGGTTTGTTCCAGACAACCGAACCGGCGGCCCCACGTTCAGATAGCGCGGGAATCGCCAGCTTGACGTACGCGGCTCAGCGATCCCGGACGGAAAATTTATAGATGGTCCGCGAATGATACTGTTGCCCCGGGCGCAGAATCGTCGACGGGAAATTCGGCTGATTGGGTGAATTGGGGAAGTGCTGCGTCTCCATTGCAAAACCGGAGCGGTACTTGTAAACCACGCCCTTCTTGCCCATCAGCGTCCCATCCAGGAAGTTGCCTGAGTAGAACTGCAGCCCGGGCTCCGTGGTGGATACCTGCATGACACGCCCGCTGGTGGGCTCGTACACGCTGGCCGCGAGTGTCAGGTCATTCCCCGCGGTGTTCTTGCGAAGCACGAAGTTATGGTCATACCCCTTCCCGAACCGGAGCTGCTCGTCGCTCTGATTGATACGCGCACCAATGGCTGTCGCGTTGCGGAAGTCGAACGGCGTACCCGAAACGTCGCGGAGCTCGCCGGTCGGGATCAGTGTCGAATCCACCGGTGTGAACTTGTCGGCGTTGATCATGACCACTTGCCCCAGGATGTCGCCCTCGCCATCTCCCGCCAGATTGAAATACGTATGCTGGGTCAGATTCACGGGCGTGGCCTTGTCCGTCGTAGCCAGATAATCGAAGATGATCTCGTTGCTGCCGGTGAGGGTGTATGTGACCTTGGCCTTCAGGGTACCAGGGTAGCCTTCCTCGCCAGCCGGACTCGTGTACGTGAAGACCAGGCCCACGCTATCCGGTTTCTCAAACGGCTCGGCGTTCCAGACGACCTTGTCGAACCCCTTGATGCCGCCGTGAAGGTGGTTGGGACCGTTATTGATCGCGAGCTTGTACGTCTGGCCGTCCAGCGTGAACTGGCCAGCGGCGATGCGGTTGCCGTAACGACCGATCAGCGCGCCGAAGTACGGCGATCCGGCGACGTAAGCCGACAAAGAATCGAAGCCCAGAACCACGTCTTCCAGCTGATGCTTTCTATCGGGAACCCGCAGGGAGAGAATGATCCCTCCATAGTTGGTGGCACGCACCTCCATGCCGTTCGCGTTCGTGAGCGTGTACACGCTCACGACGTGCCCGTCACTGGTGGTCCCGAATGGTTTGCTTGTAAATGGTTTGCTTGTAAATGGTTTGCTTGTAATGGATCCGGCCCTCGCATTCCCAGCTTGGTTGTTCGGCATGTGCGCTGCACAACCGGTGCCCGCGGCCAGAAGCAGCAAGGGGATCCACTGGCTGAACTTGAAAGGATGATTCACGCGCGTCCTGTCCGATGGACAATAATGTGGATGGGCAGACACTCCGGATCTTCCGGACCTCAGCCATCGACCGATGGTTTTGGATGTTTTTGGAAATACTCAAGACCATTGCGGTAGCCATCCTCTAGCGAATCCCCGGCGTAGAATCTACACACAGGTGTGGCAGAAGGGCCGGCTACCGCGAAATGGTGTAGATGGACCGGAGAGGTGCTTGCGAATTTTCCGGCCAGTTCGTATTTAGTTACTATGATATTGAACATACAGAGCGTGTCGAGCCACGGAAGACCGGGACGATTCGTGAGGTATGTGGAGATGTGTTGAACGCCGTTTCGCGGTTTTGCGCAGCACGCCCGGCTTGCGGGTCCTTACCGCACGCTCTGTGCTTTGCATTGTACATTGCGGTCGGCTGGCCCGCGGCAGCTCGGGCTCAGGCTCCTTACACCAACCCCGTGCTCGGGCAGTCGCAGATTGCCGCCGATCCGTTCATTCTAAAGTGGAACGGAGAATACTACCTGTACGCCTCGGGCGACCCGATCCTGGCCTACCACGCTACCGATCTGGTAAACTGGAAGTTGCTCGGCCCGGTCCTCTCCAGCTCCAAGAAGCTGGATGCCTGGAACCAGGCCGACGTGTGGGCACCGGAAGTCGTGTACCGAAATGGCAAGTTTTACCTGTACTACACGGCATCGAGAGCTTCCGCGGACTGGCGCGTCGGCGAGATGGCCCTGCGCATCGGGGTGGCCTGGAGTGACAGCCCGACGGGACCATTCGTGGATGCGGGACACCCCGTGACTCCAGGCTGGGGAATCGACGGGGATGTTTTTCGGGATCCAGACGGCGGGGCGGAGTATCTCTTCTACAGCTACCTGTATGAGCCACGGTGGCCCGGTGCCGGGATCGTGCTGGATTCGCTGCTTAGCCCAACTCGCCTGGCTGGTCGGCCCACACACGTGGTCCGCGGCAGCGAAGCCTGGGAGGATAAAGACGGCGATCCCAACAACGGAAGCGTACGCTACACCAACGAGGCGCCCACCGTTCTGAAACGGAACGGTCGCTACTACATGATCTATAGCGGCGGCTCATGGGACCTTCCGACGTACTCGCTGGGTTACGCATTCTCGGATAATATCAAACAGGGCGGGCTGGACGGGCCCGGGTGGCTCAAGGTCATCCCACAGATCCTGCGCAGCACAAATCTGGTGCAGGCGCCCGGTCACAACACGGTCGTCAAGGCTCCGAACAACGTGGACGACATCACTGCCTATCACGCACGCGTGGTCCCCTTCCGCAGCCTGGGCGACCGCCAGACTTTTTTGGATCGTCTGTACTGGCAGCATGACCGGCCTTACATGGAGCCTCCCAGCCTGGCGGCGAAACCAGCGCCGGACCA
>JBBSHV010000111.1:0-8119 GCA_038232435.1 Gemmatimonadales bacterium
GATCCGACTGCTCGAGCGTGCACCAGACGCGGAGACCATTTCGCGCATGTCGGCCGCGGAGATCGATGACCTGATTCATCCGTGTACTTTTCACGAAGCCAAGGCGAAGCAGATACGCGAGATCGCGGTACGCGTGACCGAGGAGTTCGGTGGCGACCTGCCGTGCGACTTCGAGACGATGACTTCGTTCAACGGCGTCGGGCCGAAGTGTGCGAACCTGGCGCTCGGCGTCGCGTGCGGCCAGGCGACTATCAGCGTTGATATTCACGTTCATCGCGTGACCAATCGCTGGGGTTACATAGCGACCCGGACGCCGGAGCAGACACGCGAAGCGCTGGAGACGGAGCTATCCAAAGAGTACTGGGTGGAGATCAACCGCCTGCTCCTACCGTTCGGCAAGCACATCTGCACCGGCAGCTTACCGAAATGCTCAACGTGTCCGGTGCTGGATTATTGTCAGCAGGTTGGCGTGACCGAGCACAGGTAATACAAACCGTGGGCCGTTCCCAGGCCGCAGCTAGCGCCTGATCACTACGCGATTACAGGAAGGGTGAACGCGAACTCGCTACCCGCTCCCGGCTTGCTCGACACGGTGATTGTCCCGCCGTGCGCCGTCACAATCCCCCTGGCAATCGCCAGGCCCAGACCGGCACCAGTCCGCGAGCCGTGGCGTGCCTGCCAGAACCTGTCGAAGACATGCGGAATGTTCGCTTCCGCAATCCCGGCACCACAGTCGCGCACGACGAATCTGACAAAGCTGTCGCCGTCGTGTTCGGCGGATACCGTAATGCTTTCACCGGCCGGCGTGAACTTGACGGAGTTACCTACCAGGTTCGTGAATACCTGAATCACCCGATCACGATCCGCCAACACGTCGGGCAGATCCTCGGGTGCGACGCACCGTAGCGCGATATCGGAGGCTGCGGCGAGAGCGCCCATTGCCTCTTGCACATCCTCCAGTAGCTGCTGCGGCGAGATGGGTGCGGTCTCCACGGAGAAGCCGCCGCCTTCTATGCGCGACACGTCCAGCAGGTCCCGGATGAGATTGTTCGCACGATCCACGGCGCGGCGGATAACGTGTGTCTGCTGCAGCGCGATCTCCGGAAGATTGGTCGAGAACACCTCTTCCAATAGCGACGCGCTCAGCCCGATGGTGTGCAACGGGTTACGCAGGTCGTGCGACACGACCGCGAGAACATCTTCGCGGGCACGTGTCGCGCGTTGCGCCGCCAGGTACAGCCGCACGTTCTCCAGCGCTCCGGCGGCAAGCCGAGCGAGTTGGCCGACGACTACGACATCGACGCTGCTTTCGGTCCACGGTAGGAGAGCGATTTCTCCAATTTCGCCGCCGTCGCGTCCGGGAAGTGAAACACGGACGGGATTCCACGAAGCCACGCATGCGGACGATTCTCCATCTGCCGCGTACCACACACTAGTGCTATGGTCGATGCTGACATCTGTGGCGATGTCGGCTGAGAGCTGGACCGTTGCTGCCTCCGACCCGGTGATGCGGCACGCATGCATCGCCGTTACGCGGAGCATCTCCTGTGCACCCGCGGAGCTGTTCACCGCTACGGCTGCATCGGTCAGTCCACGCAATTGCGCCGCGTACCGCTCCTGCGATGCGCGCGCCGCGTACGCTTGCCGCTCCGCGGCCCCGAGGCGCATCGCGGCCCTCAGTGCCTGTCCGATACGTTCCGCCGATACCGCTGATTTGGCGACGTAGTCCGTTGCGCCCGCCTTCATGGCATCGAGCACTGTCTGTTCGTCGCCGAAGCCGGTCAGCACTATTACCGGCGTACGCACACCAGCCGCGCGTACGTCGCGGAGCAATACGACACCGTCTCGATCCGGAAGTCTAACGTCGAAAAAGGCGCAGTCGAATACGCCGCCTGTAATCTCCTTGTACGCCTCGCTCGCGCGTTCGGCTTCCGTGATGCGCAGCTCGCCCAGGCCGGCCTTGGATAGAGCGCGGCGCAGTGCGAGACGATCTATTTCATCGTCATCTACCAGCAACACGCTGATCGCGTCAGCGTTCGCCAGGTCGGTCACAGTGATGCTGCGTGTGCGTACTGCGAGTAGCGGCGCATGGACCAGCTAGTGCGCTTCGGGGAGCTCCACGAGCGCCCAGTACTTGTTCAGCGTCGACATCACGTCGACGAAGTTGATGAAGGTCACAGGCTTCAGCAGGTAACCGGCGACATTGAGATCGTACGCGTTTACCTTGTCCCGCTCGTCGTCTGATGTGGTGAGCACCACCACCGGCGTTCCACGCAGCTCGGGGTCCTCGCGCAGCTCGCGCAGAAACTCGATGCCGTTCATCTTCGGCATATTCAGGTCGAGCAGCACCAACCGCCGGTCGCGCGGAACGCTCCCGCCACGCAGCAGATCGAGCGCTTCCAGTCCGTTGTTGGCAACGAACAGAGGATTGGTCACGTGTGCGCGATCCAGCGCGCGGCGCACGTTCATGACGTCGACCTCATCATCTTCGACGAGCACAAGATTCAGCACACGGTCGGAACTCATGCCGCAGCTCTCTCCTCGGCCACCTTGGGCCATTGAAACGTGAATGTAGCCCCGCGTGCGGCGTCGGAGTCGACGGTGATCCTTCCACCGCGGAGTTCGACCATCTTCTTCACTACTGAAAGCCCGATCCCGGTCCCTTCGACCTTGTCGCGCGACTCCAGCGTCTGGAAGATACCAAAAATACGGTCGTGATACTCGGGGGCGATACCCGCGCCGTTATCGGCTACGCTGAAGGCATAGAAGCGGCCATCATCCCGCGCTGCCACATCGATCGTGGCGCCTGGCCGGCGGTTGTACTTGATAGCGTTGGAGATCAGGTTCAGGAAAACCTGCTGCAGCGGCGTGCGCTCGCTTGTAAGCGTCGGCATGTCCGGACCAATTGTGACGGTCACCTCGGGTGGCACCGCGAGCAGCTCAACCACTTCGTGCAGCAGCGCACCCACGTCCACGCTCTCAACGCTGGCGCGCACGCGGCCGGCGCGCGAATACTGTAGGATTCCGTCGATGAGTGCCTCGAGACGGTGCACCCGTCCACGAATGAGATTCATCTTCTGGCGCACGTCTTCGGGCACGTTCTCACCCAGATCTTCCTCAACCCACTCTGACAGGTTCGCGATTCCGCGCAGTGGCGCCTTGAGATCGTGCGAGGCCACGTACGCAAACTGGTCCAGCTCCTGGTTGCTGCGCGCGAGAGCGTTGATGAGACGCTCCCGGTCACGCTCAGCCGACGTGCGCTCGGTGATGTCATTGAATGCGATCACCGCACCGATGAGCTGTCCGCGCTCCCGGATGGGAGACGAGCTGTACTCCACGGGGACCGCTGTACCATCCTTGCGCCAGAACACTTCGTCGGCGGCACGCACTGCTTCGCCGGCCTTGAACGCCCTGTAGATGGGACAGTCTTCCACCGGATATGGCGAGCCGTCTGGATGACGCTGGTGGGTCATGCTGTGCATGTCGTGGCCGAGCAGCTCATGGCGCGTATATCCGACGATGCGCGCACCGGCGGTGTTGATGAAAGTGCAGATGCCGTGCGCGTCCATCCCGTACAGTCCCTCGTCCGTGGATTCCAGTAATTGCGCGAAGCGCTCCCGCGCTTCCTCTGCGACACTGTTCAGTCGTTGCAGCTCATCATTTGATGTCGCAAGCTGCTCGCCAAGGCTCTGCGATTCCTCCAACTGTAGCGCCAGCTGTTCCGACTGTCCTTCTATTGTGTCCTTGGCGCGCTCGAGATCGACGATGCTCGTTCGGACTGAATTGAGCGTCAGGAGCGAAAGTGCTGCCGCAACGAGGCTTCCCAGGATGATGACGAGGGTCGCGATCGTTCCCCGCCGTTCATATTCGTTGGTGCGAGCAGCCAGAAGTGCGGCTTCCGTGTTCTGCATCGCACCGATAATTGCTCTCGCGGTTCGCGTGTAACCTGATCCGTGTCCCGAAACCAGAACCCTGAGCGCGGAGTCGCGGGCTCCACCCTGTGCCAGCGTGATCGTCTGGTTCAGCTCCACCAACTTCGCATCGGTAGCGAGCGCGAGCGCATTGAGGCGCCGCTGCTGCTTTGGATTGTCCGCGGTGAGGGCGCGCAGCGTTGCGACCTCCTGGTCTACATCGACGCGAGCGTTTCGATAAGGTGCGAGATAGCTTGTATCGCCCGTGAGCAGGTATCCGCGCTGACCGGTTTCAGCGTCCACCAGTGTGCGTAGCGTTCGCTCCAATTGAGTGCGGACCTCGTTGGTATGGTCCACGCTGGCCGCGGCGAGCGTGGACTGGCCCACGAAGTAATAGGCCGCCGCGCCCACGAGCAGGATCAGGACCGCCGCACCGCTGGCGGCGAGAAGTTTCAGTCGGAGCGACAATTATCTACTGGCTTTCGGTTCAGGTACGGGGCAGGTACGGTTCAGCTACGGTCAATCAAAGATACGGGTCCGTGCCCATATTGACTGTGTGTCGGCCCTCCGGTCACGGTTACTTGGGCCTTACTCACGCCTTCCCAAGCCGCGCATATCTCCGCTGGCTTTCACCCCCACCCCCAAGCCTCGGCGCAATGGCAGAGTTGGCCCCGCATCACATCAACGTTCCCCGCACCGCGCGCTATTACCTGCTCGGCGCGCCCAATGAGTTGGTGCGCGATGTCTGGATCGTGTGTCACGGCTTCGGCCAGTTGGCGCTGAGCTTTATCGAGCCTTTCATACCATTCGAGGCCGATACCCGGTTGGTCGTCGCGCCGGAGGCGCTGTCGCGCTTTTACCTGGACACGCGTCCGGCGCACAGTGGCACTAGCAGGGTTGGTGCCACCTGGATGACGCGTGAGGATCGCGAGGTGGAGATCGCTGACACTGTTGCGTATCTCGACGCGCTGTACGAGCGGGTGCTGCTCGAGCTGGCCAACCGTACGGTCGCGCGCGGCATGATACGCGTGCACGCGCTGGGCTTCTCCCAGGGCGCAGCGGCGGTGAGCCGATGGGCCGCGCAGGGTTCCGCTGTGGTGGACAACATTGTGATATGGGGGAGCGGGATCCCGCAGGACGTAAACCTCCGTGCTCTGGGCGCGCGGCGTCCCGAACTCAGCATAGACGTTGTATACGGCACACTGGACGAGTGGATAACTCCCGAATCTGTAGCCGCGCAGCGTGCGGTCCTCGAAGCATCGGGCGTACCCTACCGGATACACCCGTTCGATGGAGGACACGTACTGAACAGCGCGGTTCTGCGGGATCTGGTCACGCCGGCTGATGGCGCCGCGCCGTGATGGGGTGGCACTGGCGCGGTTCGGGGCATTAACTTTCCCGACCGCAGTCAATTCGGCACCGTGGCCAAGTGGTAAGGCGGGAGACTGCAAATCTCCTATTCGTCAGTTCGATTCTGACCGGTGCCTCTTGTGGGACAACGACTTAGCGCAGGGGGCGGTGGACCGCCGAGACCATACCGTCCTAACACCGGCGCAAGCGCTACGAGAAAATAAAGGGGCAACCAATAACGGTTGCCCCTTTGTGGTGCCAGGAACCAAGGTCTGCTCACCCGCCAGTCGCGATCTGGATCGCGCGAAGGACGCCAGGAGCATCGCCGGCGTCGCTCGGCAGGAAGTCGGCGTAGACCAGGGTCTGGTCCATGCGACGGTGGCCAAGCCACTTCTTCATTTTTTCGAGTCGCACGTCCGCCTCTGCCCATGCAATCGCGGCAAGATGACGGAGATCCTTGAGGGTAAGATCGGGATGCCCAATGATGCTGGCTGCTTGCCGGTGGGCGCGTTCGAACTGGCCGCGGTCAACGTGAGCGAAGATCTCTTTCTTGGGTAGAGTTCCGAGTTCCGTAACAAGCTCCGTCAATTCGGTCATGAACTTTCCGGGATAGGGGATGAGCCGCTCCGGCGACTTCGTAACTTTGTGGCGCTTGAACCTGATGCGCGGAAGCTCGCGGTCCATATGTAGGTCGCAGGGGCGCATCCCAGGCACATACGTGCCGCCACTATCGTACCCGAGCACCTCACCGACGTCGGCACCAGTATGGCGGAGGATTCGCGCTATTGTCACCGACTCCTTTGGGGCGAGCGGATTCGCGCTCAGCGTATGCAGATACGCGTTCCACTCCTCCGGCTTCAGATACGGCAGCCGTTCCGCCACGTCATCCTTCGGCTGGTGCTTGCCGTCGGTAAGCGGGTGTACATCGAGAACTCTCGCGACGTTAACCAGGTAGGTGCAGAACGATGAAATGCTCGCACGGTGACTGTTCCAGGTCGATGCCTTGATCTTGACGGGCTGTACAGCTTCGGCCAACCCACCCCGCATTTTCTTCTTCTCCCGTCGCGCCCTCGCTCTAACGGCCTGAGAATTCGTAGAGGTCGCGTGCCGGCCCGAATTGCGACGCCCATCGGTGAGAGTGTCCAGCCACTCGGTAATCCTCGTGGAGGTTAGATCGAATGTTGTGGCTGGCCCAGTGCGCGAGCAGAACGCTACGAACAGTTCTACGTGCCGGCGAGATGCAGATCGGCTAGCTGCCCTGCACGATGCGCTCCAGTCTTCAACGAAGTCAGTCAGGATGCGCGTACGGCTGGACACAACCAGCTTTATTAGTGCCGCGTCTCCCTTTTTGTATGCATGCGCAAGCTCTTCCGTGGTAAACTCGCCGCGCATTCGCGCGGCGAGAACGTCATGAAGAAGTCGGCGACCGAGATCAACGATCATGTGGCGGCGCTCAGCGAGCAGCTTTGAGTCTCGCGTTTCCGCGCTACACCTGAAACGGTCACTCTTGCCATCCGTCGTTTGGGCGAGTCCAGGGATGTTCACACTGATTTCGAATACTGGCTCGGACGCTTTTCTATTTTTACGGTTGTGCTCGCGCATCACCTACTCCCCAAGTTGGCGAAGTACGCGTCGCACCTATCAACAGGATAGAGATGCGTCCTACTGTTAACCACGATGCGATAGCGTCTGAGTTCGGTACACTTGCGAAAGAAATCCTTATGCACGCTGTACCTGACTGCTGCCATCTTGGGTGTGACATATTTCGGTTCGCCGCTCGTCGTAGACACATGCGCCTTTCTGCTCGGCTGTGCAGCCGCCTTGCTGACGAGGGAAGTGACAATTGTCGAGATAGCAGTCGGCGCACCGGCGGCGGATGGCATCACGCGGGCAACGGTGGAGGCGGGGACTGCCGCCGACTGAGTCTTGCGGTTCTTCACGGTAAATCTCCTAGGAAGTGAGATGGATCGTTCTCGATGCGTGTGGGTTTGGCGCAGGCGCGGCAATCCAAGGACACGTTCGAGGTATGCACCTGCCGCGCAGAATCGCTGCAGTGCGGCAGGAACTACGGACTGGCCTGGTCGCATTGCTATCGCTCTTGCGAGCATGCAATGCACGACCAGCCTGGTGAGTGTTAGTGGTTGTGGGTCATGCCTCCCATCCGCAGTTTGGGCAGTCCTGCTGGCGCGGAGGCAACGAGATGCCACATCCAGGGCACGCCCGAGAAGGCTTTCGGCCCCTGTTGCCGTGTACAGTTTTCCCTGCCGCCTCTCGCTCGCGTGCAATCGCATGTGCCGCCTCCACAGGCATGTGCATACGGCGCGCGAGATTGATCTGCACGTCGAGCATGTCCACATACCGCGGGTTGTAGCGATACGAGCGGAAGAATGTGTTCTTAGTCATCACGGTGATCTCCAGGAATTCGGGGAGCGTGCAGCGCCCTAGCGGTACGAAATCGGACTGAGTGGACTGGTGGTTTTGCATATGAAGTGGCTGATCGTTAGCGAGCGTGAGTGCGAGAGGTTGCCGACGGCAGATATCGCGGGCCAATTCCGCTTGGCCCAAGAGCCGTTGCACGTCGCGGCAGAGTGTAGGGGACTCGTTCAGACTCGCCAACTCGGGATGTCGGTGGCAGTGAACGGCCCGAAGAAATCGCCGCTCCAAATAGCCTAGGTGAACTGAGCGAGTTCGCCACTTTTTCCGAGAATTGGGCACAGAGAAGCGCCAATGACGCCAACAACTGTTGTTAGGCGTCATTGGCATTTGTGACCGTCGCACCCACTGCACTCGCATGGACCGTCCCACACTGTGCGGTGATCAGCTCGATTCCGCCGCTACCGACGGAGACGGACCGGTGA
>JBBSHV010000112.1:0-8112 GCA_038232435.1 Gemmatimonadales bacterium
CAATGCTCCCCCTCGGGATCGAACCGAGAACCTACTGATTAAGAGTCAGTTGCTCTAACCAATTGAGCTAGAGGAGCGCTATCTGGAAGACCACTCGACGCCTCGAACGCCAGCCGCGTACAGGACGGCGGGCTGCATCGGCCGGTCCGGGCCAATGCCTGCGATCGAGCACCTCGTCGTGGCGCGCCAGGAGGGAATCGAACCCCCGACCCGCAGCTTAGAAGGCTGCTGCTCTATCCAACTGAGCTACTGGCGCCGGACAGCCTCCTAATTTGTCTGTCGGAGTGGCAAAACGGAAGGGGGCGACGACCCGATTTCACTGCTTCCTTTACTCGATGTCGTTGCCGAGCAGTGGGCCTGAGCCGCCCTCCCGTGGTGTTCCAGCCGAGCGCAGTTGCTGGAGAATTTCCCTTACCCGATCGCTGGACTTTCTGGCGGCGGGCTCGTCGCGACCGGCGAGCGGGATTATGCGCGCCAGGGCTGATTCTGCTTCGTCGATGAGTGCTTTCACCTGATCCTGATTCATGCTGGACGGTACGTCTCTTCCGGTTGTTGAGTGGCTGCGACAAGCTAAAAGGTGTATCGCGCGCCAAGCTGTACTTGGAACTGCTGGCTCAGACCGAATGCCGACGGCTCGGTCTTGCCGAAGTTGGTGTTGTACTGATACACGTAGCGGTTCGTGACTGGGTTGAATCCGCGTGGCTGCAGTGCCTGCTCGTTAACGCTCTGCACCTCGTTGCGCTGTCCCAACTGACTCCGCAGTCCGTTGAGGAGGTTGAAGAAATCGACCGATATCTCGACGTTCTGTCCCCGGAACGTGGAAATGGCTTTCGCGAGCCGCGCATCCAGGATGGTCTGCCACGGGTTGCGGCAAGCATTGCGGCCGATCACCTCGCCCCGGTGGTCGCTGAGACATGAAGTGCTCCTGACCTTGTTGGCGAACGCGGCGCGCTGCGCCAGGCTATCACTGCCGAAGAATGGATACGTCGCCAACTCGGTCTCGGTGGGAATGTACAACCGATCGTTGGCCACGCCGTCGCCGTTCACGTCGCCACGGTAGCGGGGCGACCATGGCAGCCCGGAGTAGCGCCGAAAAATGCCGCTCACGGCGAAGCCGAAGGGGAGCTGCACCGTGGGAGAGAACACGATGCTGTGCGTACGGCTGTAGCTGGCTGGCCCATACTGTCCCGCGAGATCGTTCGGGTTGCCCAATGCGCGCGTGCTGTTGAAGAGATCGCCGCCCGCGATGCAGCAGGATGTGGAGTTGTAGTCGCGCGTGCGGTCGTACGTGTAGCTGGCGAGGACCTGAACGCGGGTAAGAGCGCCGCGGACCTGCACAATTCCCTGCACCGAGCGAGCTTCCCCGAGGGACGTCTGCACGAAGACGTTGTTGAAGTTCGGGTCACGTCGATCGTTGGCGATGTTGGTCTGCCCGGCTGCCGTGCCGGTGACCGGGATCGTGGCCGCAGGAACGAAGACCGGAATGCCGCCCTCGATCTGGAAGCGCGGGGTAGCGTTGAGATTGGCGTCCTGCACCACGTAATCGGAGGTGATGCGGGTGTACACGCCTTCCAGTGTCAGGCGCCAGTTGCTCGCTACGGCGCGGTCGTACGCCAGGTTGGACTTCCACGCGCGGGTCTGGCGGAAGTCGGGGCTGAAGACCACCGGTGAGGCCCTGGAAGGGGCCGCGGCCGCGCCGCCGACGCACACCTGCGGAATGCTCGCGGGGTCCTTTGCGAAAGCAGCCAGGTTGATCGCGGGCACCTGCGTCCCTCGACAGTCGAGGTCACGCTGCGTGAGTCCGGTGTTGGCCAGCGTGTTGCCGTACAGCACGTACGGCGCTCGTCCGTAGAAAAGCCCGGAACCGCCGCGGATCACCTGCGTTCCGCCCGCATCGGGATCGAACGTGAAGCCGAATCGCGGCGCGACATATACTTTGCCCGACGGCTGGAAGTCGGTCGAGAGGGCAAGTGGACCGCTGGCGAGGCGCTGGTTGGCTGTGGGCTTGGCGGGAAAGCGGCTTCCGTCAAGACGCACGCCGTAACTCACGAAAAGCTTACGCGTGGCCTGCCACTCGTCCTGGCCGTACAGGGCGTACTCGTACACGTCGAACAACGCGTCTGGATTGGGACCGCCTGGGGTGAACGGCAGCGCGCGAGTGAAGCGGGCCGGCCGGTTGGCCGCAAAATCGCCGAGCGAGTTAAAAGTGTATGTCCCCAGCGAGTTGTAGAAGAAGTCGTTGAACACGTGGACCTTAAGCGCATTGACGCCCAGCTTGAACGTGTGCGACTCCAGCGCATAGCGCATGTTATCGATCAGCTCGGTCGTGTTCTGCTCCAGGTTGTTCGCGTGAAGCACGGGGTCGGACCCGAAGAGCACCGTCGTTGTCACGTTAGCCCCACTTGTCGCTGGCGAGGTAATGTTGTTGATGGCGATCTGCGGCACCGGCCCGCCGAGCGCGCTCGGGTTGGACGGGCGTGGCTTGCGGTCGGTGGCGTACTGCGTGCGGAACTCGTTGGAAAGGCGATTGGTGATGACCGACGTGAGCGCGAGCACGGCGCTGTTCGCCCTGTCCTTGTACGGCCCGGCGTTGGACGTCAAATCGTTGCTCGACGGCGCGATGACCAGACGGTCGTTGGTCTGCTGGAAGTCGAGGTAATTGTCCCGAAACGTCAGAGTGTTGCGGTCGTTCACCTGCCAGTCCACCCGGGCGAAGACAGCCGACTCGTCGATGTTCTGCTTGAACGCGCCGACTTCGCTCGCGAGGTTGTAGCCGTACACGGAATTCGCCACCGATATAAGGCGCGCCAAGGTGTCGGTACCAATGCCGGCGGCGCGAATCGCTGACTCGCCAGTCCCGGTCTGCAGCACCGGTTTGGGCTCGTTTCCGACCTGGCGGTCCAGGGTGAGGAAGAAGTGCAGCTTGTCCTTGACGATTGGCCCGCCCAGGGAGCCGCCGTACTGCCGGCGTAGGTAGCTTCGTGGCGGGCGCCCTAAAAAGTCGTTGCCGGTGAGGTTCAGGCCGAAGCGGCGGTCGCCCCGTTCGTAGTCGAATACGCTGCCGGTGAATTTGTTGGTTCCCGATCTGGTAACCGCGTTCACGGTACCACCGGTGAACTGGCCGCGCTCCACGTCGTAGCCGGCGGTAATAACCTGAATCTCCTTTACTGCCTCGATGGAGTACGAGAACGGCAGCCTGTCGCCACCGCGGGCATCACCGCCAAAGAAGCTCTCGTTGTTGTTCACACCGTCGACCAGCAGGTTGGTGGACGCGGTTCTACCGCCGCCGAGCGACTGTCCGCCGCCGGCACCGGAGGCACCGACGTCGCTGGCACCCGGGGTGAGGACGACCAGATTCTTGAAGTTACGATCGGGGGTGGGAAGATTTCGTAGCTGCTCCTCCAAAATCCGAGTGCTGGTCCCGGTCTTTCCCGCCTCGATGAGTGACGCGTCTGCCGCTGTGACCTTCACGCCCTCGAGCTGCGCCGTTGCCGGATCCAGTTGCACGTCGATGACGTCCAGCTGCCCGAGGGTGATGCGCACGTTGGTACGCTCTACCGGCTGGAGGCCCAAGCGTTGTAGGCGGAGCGTGTAGGTCCCCGGCTCCAGGAACGGTATTTGGTATCGGCCAGTTTCATCGGAGCGGGCCGCGTGACGCGCTCCGGTGGCGCTGTTTACTGCGGACGCCATCACATCGCCGAGCGGTGCGCCGCCGTTAGAGGTGACGCGCCCTCTGATTGTGCCGGTCGTGGTCGCCTGCTGGGCGCTGGCTGGGGCTGAAACGCAAGCCAGGGCGAGAAGAGCGGCGACTAGTACGTTGCGTGTGAATCGAAAGAGCGTGTCGTGCTGCTTGGACATGTCGGCTCCTGGTCGCGGGGGTTGCGCTCGGTGGGCGCACCAGAGATTACAGCCGCAATCGGGTTCAGGGAAGAGGCGGTCGCAAACGACGGCACGATCATGCAAAACCGTGCATTCTCGAAAGCGAAAGCCCCACACCGTGACACGATGCGGGGCTTTACTGAAATGGTCGGGGCGGCCGGATGCAAACCGGCGGCCTCCTGCTCCCGAAGCCGACTTAGCTTCTGCCTTGTAGCAGTGGAGCCGTTGTGAACCCCTTGTGAAGTTCGGCTTCATTGCGAAACACAGATTGCGGCAAGAAGTATCCGGCAGACGGCAATCCCCCTATTTCACGACCTTCCGCACCGTCGGATACGTAATCCCCAACTGCTCCAAATACGTCGCATACTTCTTCGGATCGTAGTAATACTTCCGCATCTCCGGCCGGTACTTTGCCATGATGTTCTCGTTCAACCAGATCGGCGGCTTGTCCGTCGCTGCAAAAAACGGCTTGTACTTCACCGTCTTCGTCTGCACGTTGTTGAAGTAGTCCCACGCGTCGGCCACGACCTGCGGCTTCATCAGGATGTCCAGCATCGTCATCGCCTGCACCTTGGCGCCGGCCACCACTCCCTTGTGCGCGATCGGTGTCGCCATCGCGATGCCGTTGGCCCAGTTGTGCCCGGGCAGGTTGGGAATGTTCGACGGGTAGTTCAGCGTGATCGTCGGCACGTTCCACGCAACGTCTCCGATGTCGTCCGATCCACCACCCGTCCGCCGCGCGTCGGGGACGCCGGCCGAGAGCTGACCGGGCTTCGTCGTCAGCCCACTGTCCGGCACTCCCAACTCTCGCTGGATACCGCGTGCGAGGGCCTGATCCTTATCGTCCCACGTCGGCATTCCGACTCGCTTGATGTTCTCGTACATCGTTTCGGCGATCGGCCGTGAGAAGTGGCCGCTCCACCCGGAGCCGAGCATCATCACGGTGTCGATCTGCGTGTCGGTCATGAGAGTGGCGCCCTGCGCCATCTTCTTGGCCGCCGCGAACATGGCCGTCGTTTTGTCGTAATCGCGTTCGCGGAAGTAGAACCAGATCGACGCGGTGCTCGGCACAACGTTGGGCTGGTCGCCGCCATCCACGATTACGTAGTGCGATCGCTGCTGCAGCTCCATGTGCTCACGGTGGAACTCCCACCCGTTGGCCATCAGCATCACCGCGTCGAGCGCGCTCTTGCCGCGCCATGGCGCACCGGCTGCATGTGCGCTCGACCCCTTGAACTTGAAGAGCGCCGAAATGAGAGCGTTGCTCCCGGACTGCCCGTAAGAGACGGCGAGCTTGTCGCTGACGTGGGTGAAGAGCGTGACGTCCACGTCCTTGAACACGCCAGCCCGCACGAGAAATGCCTTGCCCGCCATCTGCTCCTCGGCCACGCCCGGCCACAACACCAACGTTCCGGGGATGTGGTCGCGCTGCATGATCCGCTTCACCACCAGCGCTGCGGCGATGTTGAGCGGCATTCCGGAGTTGTGCCCCTCGCCGTGTCCTGGCGCTCCGACGATGATTGGGTCCTTGTAGCCGACCCCGGGCTTCTGGCCGGCTTGCGGAATGTCGTCGATGTCGGACCCGAGCGAGATCACGGGCTTGCCCGAGCCCCAGCGCGCGACGAAGGCGGTGGGAATCCCGGCGACGCCACGCGTCACGGTGAAGCCGCTGTCCTCGAGGATCTTGCTCAAATACTTCGACGTCTCGAACTCCTGGAAACCGAGCTCTCCATACGAGAAGACCTGATCCACCATCTGCTGGATCATCTTTGCCTTCGCGTCAATCCCCCGCGCGGCCTCGGTCTTCAACGCGTCGAGCTGCGGCGAGCTTGCGTACTTGTACTTGATGGAGTCGGCGGCGTGATCGTCGTTGTCGCGTTGGGCTCGTGCGACGGCCGGGAGGCCGAGTGTCAGCGCGCATGCTGCGGCGAGGATGAGATGACGGATGAGGTTACTCTGCATCGATGGGTTCCTGATCTGAAGGTGAGAAGAGCTGAACCAGTACCACTCTAATCATGGTCGAACACTGCCTCGAACTCTGCGGACACAGGCTACTGGCCCCGCGCAGTCGCTGCACCCGGCACCACGATCTCATACTCCTTCGGTGGCTCCGCATTCAGCAGATGGCGCACAAAGTAATCCCACCGCCTCCGCATCATGTAGTTGCTAGCCGCACCATACCCATGTCTCACGTTGGGGATGATGAGCTCGTCGAAATCCTTGTTCGCCTTGATGAGCGCGGCGGCTACGAGCGCAGTATTCGACGGAGGAACATTGTCATCCATCGAACCGTGCGCAAGCAGCAGGTGCCCCTTTAAATTCTTCGCGAAATTCTGATTTGCTTCGACGTCGTAGTTATCCGGAGTACTGCCGTTATTCACCAGCAGACCCTGATACCGCTCACCCCAATCGTCCTCGTAGTTGCGCTGATCGTGATTACCCGACTCCGCGATACCAGCCTTGAAGAAATCCGGATACCGGAACATTGCGTCCGCCGTGATGAAACCACCTCCGGAATGTCCGTAGATACCAGCGCGGCTGATGTCGATCCACGGATACCGTGACGCGAGCTCCTTCATCGCGACGACCTGATCTGGGATCGTATTGTCGCGGCCCATCGCGCCGTAGTACGCGTCGTGAAAGCTCTTCGATCTTCCCGGCGTACCCATGCCATCCACCGTAATTACCACGAAGCCCAGTTCGGCCAGCGCCTGGTGATCGCCGCGCGCCGCGCTGAAGCTGCGTGAGCCAACACTCCCTGATTGCGGCCCCGGATACGGGTTGTTGATGATCGGATACTTCTTCGTCGAGTCGAAGTTGGTCGGACGGAACATCAACCCGTACAGCTTGGTCTTGCCATCGTGTGCCGTTGTCACGAACGGGATCGGCGGCTTCCAACCAGTGGCCACGAGCCGGGAGATATCGGTGCTGCCAAGCTGCATCACCACACGTCCGGTCGCATCGCGCAGCACGGTCGTCGGCGGAACGTCCGGTTTGGAGTAGCTGTCGATGAAGTAGCGCCCACTTGGCGACACCTGAATCGAGTGATCGCCGCTCTCCGGCGTGAGCGCGGTCCAGCCGCGGCCATCCAGCCCGACGGAGTAGTAGTGACGGAAGTATGGATCCTCGTTCGGCGTGCGACCGAGCGCCTCAACGAGCACGGTGCGGGTACCAGGATAGACATGCGCGATCGACTCCACCGGCCCGTCGCCAGTCGTGATCTTGCGGAGCAGCTTGCCCGTGTTCAGGTCGTACGCGTACAGCTGCGCCCAGTTGTCCCGCTCGGACGACCAGATGATCTCATTCGCTGGCCAGATCACACGCCACCCTGCCACAGACTCGAACTGCGTGGGTGAGCTTTCCTCGAACACCGTCCGTACCGCACCAGTCGTTGCGTCCGCCAGCTTCACGGTCGCGCTCTTGTGGTCACGCGAGGTGCTCACGTACGCCAGCCGCGAACCATCCGGACTCCAGATCAGATCGTCCATATTGAGATCATCGCCCAGCATTGCGCGATGATAGTCCGGCGGCGTCTGAAGGCGAACGATCTTGCCGTCATCGATGTCGATGATTACTCGCTGAATCATCGATACGACGCTGTCACCCACAAGTGGATACTTCCATGTTGAGAGATGCGGGTGACCGACGCGCGTATCGACGAGATACATGTCGCCCACTTTGCGGTCGTCCTGTTGCTGCGTCGCGATCTTCCTGGAGTCGGGCGACCATTTCAGGATTGGGCGATCACTGTGCACCCATCCCGCGTTATCAGTAGCGTAACCGAAGTCCTTTGACCCATCGGTAGTGAGTTGACGCTCGTGCCCGGTCGCGACGTCGCGAACCCACAGGTTCCAATCACGAATGAAGGCAGCGCGTTTACCATCTGGAGACTTCACCACCGGTGGCCCCGCGCGATTGCGGCCGGTCGTTCCCACTGCCGAGCTGGTATCTGCGTTGCAGCTCCCACCACCAACGTCGCAGCGCCACTTCCGATCGCCGATGTCGAGCACGACGTGGCTGCCATCGCTTGAAAGCTCGGCCCGTTGCGCGGGGATATTACGCGGATCGATCGTGCCGGCACCGGCGCTGGTCAGCGCCTGTGCCACTTCCGGAGCTTTGAAAAGTGCGATCCGCGTCTTCTTCACCGGATCAACGAGCACCCACTCCGCACCGCCTGCTGTGGAACTCCTGTAGTAGAACCTGTCGTCAGGCAGCCACGCCGCCGCCGCTATC
>JBBSHV010000113.1:0-8091 GCA_038232435.1 Gemmatimonadales bacterium
ATCCGATCGGGGCCAGCCCCACGGAGACGAACACGTATGCCGACACCACGCGGCCACGTAGCTCGTCGGGAACTATAGACTGCAAGAGACCGTTCGCGAGCGAGCCGTTCAGCAACATGGCGAAGCCGAGCGCGAACAACACCACGGACGCCAGCCAGCGTACGTGCACCAAGGAGAAGATGACGAGCAAGACCGCGAAGGCGTACGACGAATAGATGAAGAGCGTACCGCGTTTGACGCGCATCCCGAGCAGGCCGAGCGACAGGGCACCGGTGAGGGCGCCGACACCTACAAAGGTGAGCAGCAACCCATAGCCAGCGGCGTCCGTGTGTAGCACGTCCTGCGCGACCACCGGCATCATGGAGATGTACGCCAGGGCGAAGATGGAGTACACGGCGATAACGCGAATGAGGGCGTACACCAGCGGCGTCTCCCGTACGTAGCGGAAGCCCTCCAGTATCCCTTCCAGCGGCGATGTGCCGCTTTCCGCAGCTTTCCACGCGGGCAATCTGATCATGTACAGTCCACCCAGAACCGCGATGTAGCTCAACGCGTTGAGCGCAAAGCACCACTGCAGGCCGAGCGTACCGATCACGAGCGCGGCGATTGAAGGACCGACTATGCGCGCCAGGTTGAAGCCCGCGGAATTGAGCGCTATGGCGTCGACGAGGTCTTCCCGTCCCACCAGTTCGACTATGAAGCTCTGCCTGGCCGGTATCTCTATCGAGGCAATGAGGCCGCTGAAAGTCGCGAGGGCGAGGAGCCAGCCGATGGTCATGTGCCCGGACCAGGCAAACCACCAGAGCAGCGATGCCTGCACCACGAACAGCCATTGGCCAGCCTTGGCCAGCCTGAGCTTGTCGTGCCGATCGGCAATCACGCCACCGTAGAGTGACAGGATCAGCACCGGAAACTGCTGTGCGGCGGTCACGAGCCCCACCTGGAAAGCGCTATTCGTGAGCTGCAACGCCAGCCATCCCTGCGCTACCGTCTGCATCCACGTTCCGACCAGCGATAGCGTCTGGCCACTCCAGAAGAGCCTGAAGTTGCGGTGTGCTATGAGCGGGCGCAGCGGATTTACCGAGCTGCTTACGGCGCCGCTTACAGTGCCGCTTGCGGCGCTATCAGGGGATGTACTTGGGACGGTTGTCGAGCTACTGGGAGACACACATGGAAATGTATTGCTACCGTCGTGTATTATTCGATTATGCGGTTCCATACGTACTCCAAGTTCAGCCCGGAAATGGCTGATGCCGTCGATCTTCAGTCCTTGCTGGACAAGATGGCCGATTTCCTCCTGCAGTCCGGCTTCGCTGGTGGCGAGCACTTCCATCCGTACTGGGGCGAGACCGGCGAGGATGCCGACAAGTCACTCGAGGCGCTGCGCGACGCGATCCTTAGCGCCATGATCGAGAGTGGCCAGTTCACTCCCGAGATGCTGGAGGCTCTGCGAGGCGCCGGCGACGAGGAGGCACAGGAGAAGCTGGCCAAGCTGCTGGACGACCTGGTCGAGCGCCTGTCTCAGGAAGGCTATCTCAATGTGCAGGCGCCGCCGCAGATGCCCGGCTCGCATCAGCCGGTCGAGGGCAAGGGGAGCATATCGCATGCGGCATCCAAGTCGGTCCAGTTCAATCTCACGGACAAGGGGATCGACTTCCTGGGCTACAAGGCGCTGCGCCACATAATGAGCTCGCTCGGCAAGTCCAGCTTCGGCAGTCATGACACGCCGTACCTGGCAACGGGCATCGAGTCTGACGGCTGGAGCAAGCAGTACGAGTTTGGCGACGTGCTCAATCTGGATGTGATTGCGACGCTGAAAAACGCGATGACACGCACCGGCTCGATTGGCGTGCCGCTTGATCTGGACTACGGCGATCTGATGGTGCACCAGGCCGAGTACCGGTCATCATGCGCGACGGTGTTGATGCTGGACACTTCGCACTCGATGATCCTGTATGGCGAGGATCGTTTCACGCCGGCCAAGAAAGTTGCGCTGGCGCTGACGCATCTCATAAAAACGCAGTTCCCCGGTGACACAATTCGCGTGGTGCTGTTCCATGATTCCGCCGAGGAGATCCCGATCGCGACGCTGGCGAGCGCGCAGGTTGGACCGTATCACACCAACACGGCGGAAGGGCTCAAGCTGGCGCGGCGCATTCTGTTGTCGCAGAAAAAGGACATGCGCCAGATTGTGATGATCACCGACGGCAAGCCGAGCGCGCTGACGATGCCGAACGGGCAGATCTACAAGAACTCGATGGGTCTGGACATGAACGTCGTCGCGCAGACACTGCGCGAGGTGGCTGATTGCAGGCGTTCGGGAATCGTGATCAACACGTTCATGCTGGCGCGAGATCGGGCGCTGGTGGAGTTCGTGAAGCGAGTGTCGGCGATCGCGCGTGGGAAGGCATATTTCACGGATACGATGACGTTGGGGCAGTTTATACTGATGGATTTTTTGAGGAAGAAGACTAGGACGGTGTCGTAGTAGGCTGCGACTGCCACAGCTCTAGGCGCGCATCACGGTGCGCCCAAGCTTCTGCTGCCGTTGGTCTGCGGGTCTGACGGCTGCCGCTTAACAGATCGAGGCGAGAGCCCCGCTCGTCGAAACACCCCGCATCCTGTAACATTGGCGCATGCAACCCAAAGAGCTCACCCTGCGCGGGCTTATCCTCGGCGCGCTCCTCACGACGGTCTTCACGGCCGCGAATGTCTATCTCGGCCTCAAGGTCGGGCTCACCTTCGCGTCGTCCATTCCCGCGGCGGTGATGTCGATGGCCGTTCTCAGCGTGGTCAAGGATTCTTCCATCCTCGAGAACAACATTGTCCAGACGGTGGCGTCGGCGGCCGGCACGCTCTCGGCAATCATCTTTGTCCTACCGGGATTGGTGATCGTCGGCTGGTGGACGGGGTTCCCGTTCTGGCAGTCGTTTCTTATCTGCCTGAGCGGCGGCGTCCTGGGTGTGCTCTTCACGGTCCCGCTCAGGCGCGCGCTCGTCACCAACTCCGACCTGCCGTACCCTGAAGGTGTCGCGGCGGCCGAGGTGCTCAGGTTGGGTTCCGGCGCTCGCGGAGAGACCAAGGACGAGACGGGCGAGGCGCGGGAAGGGCTGGTCGCCGTCGTCCGTGGCGCGATTGCATCCGCCGGGCTCGCCATCATCACGGCGACGCGTGTTGCGTCCGGAGAGCTGGCCGGTTTCTTCCCGATCGGCGCGACGGCATCCAGTGGTTACAACATCGCCTGGTCGCTCGCGCTCGTGGGCGCGGGACACCTCGTCGGGCTTTCGGTCGGCATGGCGATGCTCTTCGGTCTCATTATCGCCTGGGCCATAGCGGTCCCGCTGCTGACATCGATGCAGCCGGCCGCGGCGGGTGTTACGCTCGCGGCGCATACGGGGGCGATCTGGAGCACGCAGGTTCGGTTCATCGGCGCGGGCGCGATTGGTATCGCCTCGATATACACGCTGGCGCGCCTGACCAGACCGATCGTGGACGGGTTGGTGAGCACGCTACGGTCCTCGCAGGTCACCGACATGGGCGACGAGACGGATCGCGATCTGTCGCCGCCCTGGATCCTGGCGCTCACCGTAGCGTGCCTCTCGATTGCGGCGTGGCTCGCCTTCACCTTCGCGCGGTCTACGGTGCTCGCGCCGCACGCACTCACGCTCACCCTCGTTGCCGTACCGTTCGTGCTCCTGGCCGGTTTCCTCATCGCCGGTATCACGGGCTACATGGCGGGGCTGATCGGCGCGTCGAACAGTCCCATATCGGGCGTGGGCATTCTGTCGATTGTACTCTGCGCGTCGCTGGTGGTGCTTGCAGTTGCGCCGAGCGCGACGACGCGGCCGGCGCTCGTCGCCTTCGCGCTCTTTGTTACGGCGATCGTCTTCGCGTGCGCCACTATCTCTAACGACAACCTGCAGGATCTCAAGACGGGTCAGTTGGTGGGCGCGTCGCCCAGGCGGCAGCAGATCGCGCTCATTGTCGGCGTCGCCGCCGGTGCCGCGGTGATCCCGTTCGTGCTCAACCTGCTGGCCAAGGCGTACGGCTTTGCCGGTGCCGCGAACGTGGGCGTTGTCACGGCCAATCCGCTCCCCGCGCCACAGGCGACGCTCATTTCGGCGCTGGCCCAGGGCGTGATCGGGGGCAAGCTCGACTGGAAGCTGATCGGCATCGGCGCGTTGGTGGGCGTTGCGCTCATCCTGCTCGACACACTGCTCGGCTCGATGAAGCGGCTGCGCATCCCCCCGCTGGCCGTCGGCCTCGGGATCTATCTTCCCATGTCAGCGACCTTCGCGGTAGTGATCGGCGCGGTGCTATCGCACTGGTACGGCCGGCGAGTCCGCTCGATGCCGGACCCCGAGCGGGCCGAGCGATTGGGAACGCTCGTGGCGTCGGGTCTGATCGTGGGCGAGAGCATCTGGGGCGTGATCAATGCTGGCATGATCGTCGGTTTCTCGACCGATGCACCGATCGGCATATTTCCCGCGAGTTTCGCGCTCGCACCATGGCTCGGGCTGCTCGGCTTTGTGGGCGCCATCATATGGCTGTACGGCTGGATGCTGCGCCGATCGAGGGCTGTGCGGTAGTGCCTGGACTCCTAGATGCCTGACGAGTGGATCGCAGGCAGGCCGCGCATGTATCTTGATCAGGTGATATCCATTCCACGATTTCGGCGCACAGCCGCCTTGCTAGCCGCTCTCACTCTGACGGGGCTCGCCACGACGGCTGCGCGATTGCCAGCCCAGAGCGCGGCGGCTGCCGCTTCGCACGACTATACCGCGGCCGACGTGAAGTTCGTGCAGGGGATGATCCTCCATCATGCTCAGGCCGTGGTGATGTCGGATTGGGCGCCGACGCATGGTGCGCGACCGCAGCTGCTGATCCTCTGCAAGCGTATCGCGCTGTCCCAGCGCGATGAGATCACCGTGATGCAGCGCTGGTTGCAGGATCGTCACCTGCCGACTCCAGATCCTCTGCACATGCTCCCGGGCAGTCATGGCTCGGGACGCGACACGAGCGAGATGGCGATGCCAGGGATGGACATGCCCGGCATGGACATGGGCAATCATCCGACGATGATGACTGGAATGCTCACCCCGGCGGAAATGCGCCAGCTCGATGCGGCTCGCGGGGCGACCTTCGATCACCTCTATCTGGCCGGAATGATCAAGCATCATCAGGGCGCTCTCGACATGGTCGCGACGCTCTTCTCGATGCCCGGCGCCGGGCAGCAGGCGGATCTCTTCGGTTTCGCCACCGACGTCGATGCCGGACAGCGCGCCGAGATGGCGCGCATGCAGGCGATGTTGAACACTCTCACCCCGAGCCAACCACGATGACACTTCCCCCGCCCCCGCCGCAACGTCCGCTTGCTCGCGCCCGCACGTCCACCATGCTGCGCTCGTTCCTCTGCGCCGGTGCCGCCGCCGCGTCGCTCGCACTGGCACACTCGGCCCACGCGCAGCAGTCGAGCGCTAACGATTCGCGTGTTGGCCTCAAGCCTGGGCTGTACGACGCGGGTGTCGCCGCTAAGGGAATGCAGCTCGTCGCGCACCGCAACAAGCCGGACATATTCAAGCCCAATGCACCAGGTGGTTTGACATACGCCAATTCCGACATGGCATTCAGCGGCCACTATCTATATCAAGGGAACTTCAGCGGCTTTGAGATCTGGGACATCTCCGCTCCGCTCGCACCCAAGCTTGCCGAGTCGCTCGCCTGTTTCACGGAGCAGGCCGACCCGTCCGTCTACCGCAACCTCCTGTTCCTTTCGGCGGAGGATCCCGGCAGCCGGCTCGACTGTGGCAGTCAGGGTGTGCAGGATACGGTGAGCAACGCACGCCTGGTCGGCATTCGCATCTACGATGTGTCCGATCCCACGCATCCGCGTGCGGTCGCCAACGTGCAGACGTGCCGCGGCTCGCACACGCACACACTCGTCCCCGATCCCAAGGATCCGGGCGTGGTGTACGTGTACGTCTCGGGGCTCGCGCGTGTCCGCTCGGGGAGCGAGATGGGGGGGTGCGAGTCGGGTGACGTCACCGATCCAAACAGTGCTCTTTTCCGGATAGAAGTGATCCGCGTTCCGGTGGCGCACCCGGAGCAGGCGAAGATCGTGAGCTCGGCGCGCATCTTCAACGATCTCACCGCGCCACCAACGCACGGTGTTGCGCCGGCGGACACCGCCAATGGTGCTGCGGTGGTCGCAGCGCGTGGCAATCTGTTCCGGCTTGGTCTGCCGGCAACCACTACTGCCGCCGACTCGGCTCGTGCCGCCCACCTGCTCGCGACATTGAACACCGGTCACCTGGACACGACGCACACACGGATGGTGACCGACTCCCTGCGCCAGCTCGGCGCGACCGCGCACATTGGCGGCCCGCCGCCAGGTGGACCGTCGCAGTGTCACGACATCACCGTGTATCCGGCCGCGGGTCTGGCTGCCGGCGCTTGCTCAGGTTACGGGCTCCTGCTCAACATCAAAGATCCCGCGCACCCCGTGCGCATGCAGGCGGTTGCTGATTCGAACTTCGCCTTCTGGCACTCGGCCACCTTCAGCAACGACGCATCCAAGCTGATCTACACCGACGAGTGGGGCGGTGGCACACAGCCAAAGTGCCGCGCGACCGACCCAATCGACTGGGGCGCGGACGCGATCTTCACGCTGCACGACGGCGTGCTGCACCAGGCGGGGTATTTCAAGCCGAACGCCGCGCAGACGCCCCAGGAGAACTGCGTCGCGCACAACGGCATGCTCATCCCGGTGCCGGGTCGCGACATCATGGTGCAGGGTTGGTACCAGGGCGGAATCTCGATTTTCGACTTTACCGATCCCGCGCACGCGAAGGAGATCGCGTACTTCGATCGTGGGCCGATTGACTCGTCAAAGATGGTGATTGGCGGCTTCTGGGCCGGGTACTACTACAACGGTTACATCTACGGCTCGGAGATCGCGCGCGGACTTGATGTGTTTCAACTAACGCCGACCGCGGATCTGACGCAGAACGAGATTGACGCCGCGAAGCTGGTGCACTCCGATCAGTTGAATCCACAGCTGCAGACCAAACTGGTGTGGCCGGCGGCGTTCCCGGTAGCGCGCGCGTACGTTGATCAGCTCGTGCGCGGCAACGGACTTCCGGCGGCGCGTACGACGGCGATCGCGAGTGCGTTGAAGAGCGCCGAACAGATGAGCGGTGCACGGCGCGCGAGTGCGCTCAGGACGTTGGCGGGAGAGCTTGATCGCGATGCTGCAAGTGCGACTGATTCGACGCGGGTGAGAGCGTTGGCGGGCGTGGTGAGAGGGTTGGAGAACGCGAGGTCGTGATGGTGCGGTGAGCGTTGCCGGGTGCGAGATGGCTCTGCACCTGGCAACGGCTCCTCTGTGCCTGAGTAATGAGCCGGGGTTGTTATGGGCGAGAATTCGGTTGACAAGCCCGGGAGCTGCGTACGGAGCCGTCCCTCTTATTTTGCGAGAAATGCAGCATAAGACGAAAACACTCAACGTCGAGTTTCTGGTCAAGTCGTGGCGCTACAATGTTTAGCGCTTGCAGTACTTGCGTCGTCGGCATCTTAGTGTGTGCTCGCAGCGTTTTTGAAGCGGAGCATTGCAGCTCCAGTATGCGTTAAGTCGCGCCCACACTTTCGTCCCCGCATATGGTCAAGTCTTTCACCAGCATACCGCATGAAGCATCTCTTTGAACCGGCGGCTGCCGCAGAAGTGAAGGCGCGGATGCAGCTCCTCCGGCCGGATAGCGAGCGGTCGCTAGGTGACCGATTGCCGCCGCGGATGCTGCTGGGGCGGATCATCGGCCGGCTTGTGAAGGCGCTGGCGCTGGGGCTAGGTAACGACCAACCGATGCGCCGGAATTCGCCGACGGTGCCGGGGCCTCGAGGTAGCGGACGATCGAAACCTAGAGCGGAATGGCAGCGGTTGTCCGGATTATTCGGCCGGTTTGCCACGGCTGGTCCGGCGGGCTGTACCACGCATCCGCATAGTTTCTTCGGGCGCCTAACACCGCAAGTGGGCAGTATTGATGTACAAACATTTAGATCATCACCTGCGGCAGTTCGGGGCGTAGTGACAGAGTC
>JBBSHV010000114.1:0-8016 GCA_038232435.1 Gemmatimonadales bacterium
CGCGAGCGCCGCCTGCGCAACTGGCAGCAGCACTCCCGCCGCGGTCACCTCCACCGCGAATGCAATTGCCGCGACAGGCACGGTTGTTCCTGGCATCGAGGTTCTGTTGCGTGATTCGCTGCACTTGCTGCGGGGAAAGCGCGTTGGGCTGCTAACCAACCCCTCAGGACGTGACCGCGCGGGACGCAGCACTATCGACCTGCTGTATCGCGCGCCCGGGGTGCGGCTCACCGCGCTATTCGGTCCCGAGCATGGGCTGCGCGGTGTGGCGCAGGCCGGCGTGGCCGTCGCCTCCGCGGTGGATAGCGCGACTGGCATCCCTATCTACTCCCTGTTCGGTGCCACGCACGTCCCCACACCCGAGATGCTGGACAAGGTGGACGTGCTCGTGTATGACATCCAGGACGTTGGCGCGCGCATCTACACCTTCGAGTGGACAATGGTGCTCGCCGCGGAGGCCGCGGGCAAAGCGGGGAAGCCGTTCATCGTGCTGGACCGCCCCGATCCGATCCGTGCCGACCGGGTCGAGGGAAATGTGCTCGACCCAGCATTCCACTCGCTCGTGGGTGAGTATCCGGTCGCCATGCGGTACGGGCTGACGCCGGGTGAGTTGCTACGCTATCTCGTGGGCGTCGGCCTGGTGCACGCCAACGTCACTGTGGTTCCCATGCAGGGTTACCGGCGCTCGATGTGGTTCGAGGACACTCACATCCCGGAGGTGACGCCGTCACCCAACCTGCGCGACATGACGGCGATCATCCTGTATCCGGGCACCGTGTTCTTTGAGGGGACCAACGTGAGCGAGGGGCGCGGCACTGACCGTCCATTCCGTGTGATCGGTGCGCCGTTCCTCACGGATGCGGGCGCTTTGGCGCGTGAGCTGAATGCTCTCAGGCTTCCGGGTGTGCGCTTCGATTCCACGTCGCGCAGCATCGAGCCTGGGTTCAAGTTTGCCGGGCAGACCATCCCGATGATCGAGGTCGTCGTCACCGACCGGGAACTGATCCATCCGGTGGAGGTCGGCGTCCGGCTTCTGAACGCCATCCACACCCGGCACCGGAGCGAGTGGCAGTGGCGCACGCCTCAGATCGACCGGCTGGCCGGGAGCGACGCGCTGCGTGCCGCGGTCGAGGCGGGAAACGTGGACACGCTCCTCACGCGCTGGGACGCGGAAGCGGCGGCGTTTGCGCGACGACGCGCGCCATACCTGCTGTACAAGTAGGCGCGCGTGAGGACTGAAAAAATACGGGAGTGAGCATTTGCCCACTCCCGTACAAATCGCCCAGCTCCGCGGAAAGCCTGCTACTACGGCTTTTCCGTTCCCTCGTTTTTCTCCTTTCCTTCGTTTCCTTCCTTCGCCTGATGCTTGCTCCACTTCCCCTTGTGCGCGCGCATTGCGGCCTTACGATCCGCGGCTGCTTCCTTGGCGACGGCCGCGGGGCTCTCGTGCTCAACGCCAATCACGCTGCCGTCCATGGCGTTGACCTGCACTTCCTGGATACCGGACTGGCCGGCCACCTTGAGATCATACGAGTAGAGCAGCTTTCCCTTCTCGTTCTCCAGCTCGGCCGCTTCTACGACCGAGTTCGGGACCTTGGCCAACGCCGTGGCGCGAGCCGCGGATTCCGAGATCTTGGCCTTTGCCGCCAGGCTGGCCGGAATGTCGGCCTTTGGTCCCATCTGCTGCTTCGTCTGCATCGACTGCTGCGCCGACTGTGCCGATGCGATGCCCGCGGCGCCAAACATGGCGGCCGTCAGGGCGAGGGTGGTGAGAGTGCGCTTCATGACAACAAATCCTCCGATTGGATGTGGTTCTTTGTGGCTCGCGGATTCAAAGCCGCGCGCCAATGGTGGACGGGAGACAATCGCCTTGACTTCCACTTCGACTTCCAATTTAGGAAGCACAAATCCCGCTCCGACCATGTGCAGGAAAGATGGCTGATGAAAGCTTACACCAGCATTAACGGGTACCCAAGCTTCGCGACTGGCAGCCGGCTCACTCAATTGGTCGGGCCCGATGTCTGCTAACATTGCACCGTATGGTCGCTACCATTGCCCTCTTCCTGTCGCTCGGGCTCGACACTCTTGCCGTTGCCCTCGGCCTGGGAGTGAGCGGGCTGCCACGTCAGCGATGGATACGCGTTGGACTGACATTCGCGTTTTTCGAAGGTATCATGCCGGTCGCGGGTCTCCTCGTTGGACAACATGTGAGTGGCGTCCTGGGCGAGATCGCGGGCTACGCCGCGGGCGTGCTACTCCTCGGGCTCGGTGGTTGGGAAATCCGCGATGCACTGACCGACGACGACCTGGACACAGCCAATGCATCGGCGGGGCAAGCGAAACGCCAGGACCGTTCGATCCTGCTCACAGGCTTATCGGTGAGCCTGGACGAGCTCGCCGTCGGCTTCTCACTCGGCGTGCTCGGCGTCGCAGTAGGTCCGGCGCTGATGTACATCGCATTGCAGGCGTTCGCCCTCACCTTCCTCGGGCTCTGGCTCGGCACGCGTGTTGGCGCAAAGCTCGGCGAGCGGGCCGAGCTGACCGCCGGAATAATACTGGCGCTACTTGGAGCGGCCCTGATCGTTGGCGAAGTGACGGGCACTCACTTTCTGTAGCACGGAAAAGCACTACAAAGCACTAGCAAAGCACTAGCAAAGCACTAAACAGCGCGGGGAAGAGTGAGCGTGAAGGTGGATCCCGCCGGTGTACTTTCAGCGGCGAGATCACCATTCATGCCGAGCGCCAGATCGCGTGATATGGCAAGCCCCAGCCCGGCGCCGGTAGCCGGGTGGCTCAACGTGCGCTCCACCTGTACAAACGGCTCGAAGATGCTATCCAGCTTCTCCGCCGGCATACCGATGCCCGTATCGTGCACGCGTACCTTTACGAACTCGCCATCAGCCGCGCACGCAACAGTAATGCTGCCGCCCTCGCGCGTGAACTTGACCGCGTTACTCAACAGGTTCAGTACGATTTGCTGAAGCTTATCCCTATCGGCAAGGGCCATGAGTGATGCGTCGCATCCTTCGTACGAGTATGCCAACCCCTTCGAGCGCAACTGCGGAAGAATCATCGACTCCGCGTCACGTAGCGCGGCGTTGAGCGGCACACTCTCCGTGTGATATTCCACCTGGCCCGCGTCCAGCTTGGCGAAGTTCAGCACATCGTTGATGAGGGCGAGTAGATGCTTCTGGCTGCGCTGAATACGGGAAAGGTCTGAGAGCTGCTCGGGTGTGACGGGCCCGCGAAGCCCCATCTCGATCAGCTCCACGTAGCCGCCGATGGCGTTGAGCGGTGTCCTCAGCTCATGGCTCATGCTGGCGAGGAAGTCCGACTTTGCGCGGTTCGCGTTCTCAGCCACGGCCAGAGCTGCGTCCCGTGCGGCCTCCAGCTCCCTCCTCTCGGTGACATTCTGCAAGTACACCGCGAGCCCGCCGTCGTCCGTTGGAAAGACGCGGATGTGGTACCACTGCTGCAATGGTGCATAGTAGTCCAGCAGCTCTACAGCAATGCGCTTGCGCATCGCGCGCTGGTACTCGTGATAGGACTGCGTCCTGATCGCTTCGGGAAATTCGCCCCACCACTCCTTGCCCAGCAGTTCATCTCGGCTGCGGCCAACCATTCGCTCGAATGCGGCATTGACGTGGGTGGCGCGCCACGATGAATCGACAGCGAACGAAGCGTCGGTCATGCTTTCGAGCACACTGGCGACACGGCGGTGCTCGCTCTCGACTTCCCTTGTCCGTGCCTCAAGTGCCAGTCCTGTAGCCATCAACTGTTCGTTGGCCTCCTCAAGCTCCTCCGAAATTGCCTGCGACTCCTCGACCTGATGCTCCAGCTCGCTGGCTTGATCCTGCAACTGGTTCGTCATATCCTCAGCCGCTGTAACCGCGGCTCGAAGCTCGATCTCAGTCATCACGGAGCCAGCGAGATCGCGCAGAATCTCTATCTGCTCCTCCGTCCACGCGCGCGGCTGCGTATCCAGAACACAGAAGCTACCAAGCGCGATGCCCTCGGTGGTGACGAGCGGAATACCCAGGTACGCGCGCACCCCTGTCCCCTTTACCGCTGGGAAATCGGCAAAGATTGGATCGAGCGTGGCGTCACTCACCACCAGCGGTGTCGTTGACATTATCGCATGCTGACAGAAAGAAGGCGTCAGCCGGATCTCGCGTGCGGACGCGAATGGCTCAGGGACGCCGATGCAGCTCTTCCAGAAATCCCGGTCGCCATCCACCAACGAGACGAGCGATACGGGCGCCTTGAGAATCGTCGACGCGAGCCGTGTGAGCCGATCGAACGCTTGCTCCGCCAGAGTGTCCAGCAGGGCTGTCGCACGCACGCGCTCAAGACGATCACTCGCGGTCATCACCGCGCGGCGCTTCTCCGCGACCAGCTCACGATCCGCCGCGGCCTCGTCCAGCGCGACATCGTTGGCCGTAACGTCATCAGTCTTCGCACCCACTACCATCCCCGACATTCCCATACTACCCCGCCGCGAACCTTAGGTCACATCAATCACCCTTGCGTCCGAACATTGGCGCGCCGCTCGTGCTCGTCACCTTGGCCCAGGAACTCGACCATACGCACACGACGAGCCATATAGTACGATTTAGCACTGACGGAGCGGGACTCACCTAGCCTGGTTGTGCTCGGGGTGTGCTTGCAACACTACGCACCTAGCCACTCTGACGGCCCGCATCCTGCTTTTTAGCACGACATGGTCACTCTCGATCAGGTGGATGAGGCATTCCGTGGCTTTGTGGGAGAACCAGGATTCCCGTGCCTTGCCGCCAAGGGTACGGTACGACGGCGCCGATATAGAATTGGCCTGTATGGCACACTCGGCAATGCTGCGACCGCCGCCCAACTCGCCCGGGATCTCGGAGCGTTCGCGACCAGGCCTCTGCCCACAGGGACAGGATTTACCAGCTTCGTCGCTGTCTTTCCGGAGCGGCCGCCCGTGGATGAATGTGAATTCGAGCGACGGCTTTGGACCCAGCTGCAATCGCTGCATGAGCACGACGATGTAACCATTGGCTGGGACCCAACAGTCAGCGCTGACCCCGACGAGGCTAACTTCTCGTTCAGCTTTGGAGGGCGCGCGTTCTTTGTTGTGGGATTGCATCCCTTGGGCTCGCGCCTCGCGCGACGCTTCCAGTGGCCCGCTCTCGTCTTCAACCCGCAGGCACAGTTCGCGCGGCTACGCGCTGAGGGACGCTTCGGCAAACTCCGGGCGGCGATCCGCGAGCGCGAGGTCGCGTTGCAGGGGAGCGTCAACCCCAACCTCGCCGATTTCGGCGAGGCGTCAGAGGCTCGGCAGTACTCGGGGCGACGGACTGAAGCAGATTGGCGCTGCCCGTTTCACCACAGAGCGTCATGACTGTTCAGGCTATCTCATAACTGCGTCATGACTGCCCCATGAGTATCTCACGCAAGCTGCACCTCGCGCCGCAGACTGGCGCAGGCTTTATCGTTGAGCGCGGTCAGCTTCTCAAGATCGTTGATCCTCAAGGCGAGCAGGTGTCAGATCTCACATCGTTCGCGCGGGATGATACCGGCGAGTGGCTGTCCTCCGGCCGCACTATCGACTATGCAAATAACATCTATGTGACTACGGGCCACATGCTCTACTCCAACCGGAGCCGGCCCATGTGGACGATAGTGGAAGATACTGTTGGACGACACGATTTCCTGCTGACCCCGTGCAGCCCTGAAACTTTCAGCATCATCTACAAGACCACGGGTCATCACCCGAGCTGTTTCGAGAATCTTGCGCGCAATCTGCAGCCGTACGGCATCGGACCGGACGCGATTCCAACGACGCTGAACGTCTTCATGAATGTCGAAGTACTTCCGTCCGGCGAGCTGAGCATCCTGCCACCGCGCTCGCGTGCCGGCGATTACATATTGCTGCGCGCGGAGATGGATCTCATCGTCGGTGTCACCGCCTGTTCCGCGGAGCTGTCCAACAACGGTAGCTTCAAGCCGATCGACGTTGAGGTCCATTCCCCGGATCGGGAATCGGCCGATGCGCTGAACGCCGGTACGATCCCGCATGGCGCGCCCGCAGCACCGACGTCGGCGTAGCAGCTTGTCGCAGCACTGTTCCCCGATACGGAATTCCGCCAACGGTAAGATGCGCACCCAGTGCCAGCCAGCTACACACCGCGCGCTCGGCCACCCACACCGGCGCGAGCATCGAAGAGCTGATCGGAAAGACTCGTGCTCCGCCCGCCCGGCGCCGACCGAGCTCAGCTACACCCGCGATTGCCAACACTCCCGTCGCCAACATCTTCCAGCGCGCGGTCCTCACGAGCACGGCGACCGTGGGCAGCACCGCAATCTGCAACGCGAGACGCGCCGGGCGCGCCATCTCATCGTACGCCTGACGCACGCGCTGTGTCCAGAAATGCCGAGTTGTCGATGGATGCCGGCGTACGTATGCACCGAGCAACAGTTGCTCGCGACCGCCGGCCGCGACGATCGTGCGCACCAGCTCCAGATTCTCGAACATCACGCTGCCGTCATACCCACCCGTGGCAATCAGCGCCGAACGACGCACTCCAACCGTGCCGGGCCAGTCTCCGCCAGTCATGCGGTTGAGCAGCATGCGTCCGGTGTCGATTCGGGCGTGCCACGGCAGCGGCTCGAAATAGTTCTGCGGCCTGACAACATCCGCCGTGTCCAGTGCGCGCGCGAGCTGAGCGAGCGACACGTCGTCGTAGCGAACGTCGTCGTCCGCAACGATCAACCGCTCGTGCGAAGCGAGGCGCACTCCCGTAAGAACACCGCCAACTTTCCCCATCGGTGTCGCAAGGTCCGCGTGCGGGGCGACATGGCGCACACTTGCACCCCACGAGTTTGCGTGGACCGCGAATATCGATGCGGCAGAGCCATCAACGACGATCACTTCAGCGCGCTCCGCGAGCCAACGGAGATACGCTGTCATCTCGCCGGAAAGATCAACGGCCGAGGCCTTGATCGGCAGGATGTACGTAAGCCCGCCGGAATTCATTCGGTGCGTAGACTTGCGCATGATCCTCCGTATGGGCAACGCGCGTGCCGGCCCGGCAGAACCGTGTCATGAAGAACAATCTCCGCGAAACCGCGCCGATTGATGGTCTTGCAGGTGCGCTGGGTGATCTGCCGGCAGACACGTTGCGTATCCAACTGCACCGTGTTGCGGATTGGGTGGCCGACTATCGTGAGAACATAGGGGCGAGACCGATAGTTCCTGACGTGCAGCCCGGAGATGTGACCGCGCATCTGACCGCCGAGCCGCCTGATACCGCCGAGTCGCTCGATACCATTCTCGGGGATCTGGACACCGTGATCATGCCGGGCATCGTGCACTGGGGACATCCTGCCTTCCTCGGCTATTTTGGCAGCACTAGCAATGGGCCTGCGCTGATCGGTGAGATCATTTCCGCGGCGCTGAACGTGAGCGCGATGACGTGGCGAACGTCGCCCGCGGCCACCGAGCTCGAGACCGTTGTTCTGAAGTGGATCCGACAGATGATCGGGCTGCCGGAGACATTTACCGGCGTGGTGTACGACACAGCCTCTGTCGGTGTGCTTCACGCACTGGCTGCGGCGCGCGAGATGGCGGGTGCGGACGTACGCCGTCGCGGGCTTCCGGGCCGCACAGATCTGCCGGTGTTCCGCGTGTACGCGTCCGACCAGGCGCACAGCTCGCTGGATAAGGCAATGATCGTACTGGGTCTCGGTGAGGCGAACGTCGTGCGTGTTGCTACCGACGCAGAGTTCCGGCTCGACGTGAACGCGTTGCGTGCGGCCATTGAACGAGATGTGCAACGTGGTTTCCGCCCCATGGCGGTCGTCGCGACAATAGGTACTACTTCGACCACGAGCATCGATCCGGTCGCTGAGATCGCGCCTGTGTGCCGAGCATACGGCGCCTGGCTTCACGTGGACGCGGCGTATGGCGGTGCGCTCGCGGTGTTGCCCGAGCGGCGCGATGTGATGGCAGGCACCGAGCTGGCCGACTCCGTC
>JBBSHV010000115.1:0-7987 GCA_038232435.1 Gemmatimonadales bacterium
AGTCCAGAACTTCGCGTGCCTGTCCCTCCGGCGCATCGCTGGCGCGAGGATGGAGTAGCTCCCGCGTTGACGCCGGCACGAAGCCGTACGCGTACAGCACGTCCTCGTCCATGCCGAGTCGTGGGTACTCGCGCTCCAGGTCACCGGCGCGGTACCCCGTCACTCTGTGGCGGAGTATCAGATCCTGAGCACGTGCTGGAGAGCGAATCGGGTCGGCCTGGACAAAACCCATGCGGGTAACGGCCGCCGCCAAATTCGTGGGCTCGAACAGCGATTGCCGTATTACATGATTGCGGACATGCGCCAGCTTTAGCGGCATGACCCGGCAGTGCTGAACGTGCGCTACTTCTGAGCTGAGATGAGCACTTCTCCGCCCATGATGATCGGCGGATTGAGCTTGAACTCCGCGATATTCTTGGCCACCCAGGCTGCGGCACGCGTGACCGACTCCTGAGCTCCCGCGCGCGAGTCGAACACACTGATCGTAATCAGGACCGGAGCATCATCTTCCGTCCCTGCGTCCATCGCACTGTAGCTGACGAAGCCCGGAACGGAGCGCAGCAGCGGAACAAACTCAGACTCCAGGCGCGCCCCAAGCTCACGCAATGAGCCCGTACCAAGCATATAGCGGCGAATCGTCGTGTACATGTGTGAATCTCTCGTGGTATTACATCGTGGTGCCGCGTCGTGTTGGAGCGGCGCTGGACCGTCTCCCTCTCGCGGTAGCGTCGCGCTTAACCTTGTGAACATACGTGGCACGGGAGGGTGGCGGAAGTTGAGTGCGTCGGCGCCACCACTCGGTTGAGCACCGTGTCCTCGGCGCGACATACTATGCCCATCGCGCCCTTGCCAACCAGCTCGAGAACGCGACATTTTCCAATCTGCGTGAGACCGTCCGAAGACATACGCGTCTTAATGTATGTGTTCGGCCACGGTTCGCATGTACGCCAGGCGCGTATTGGGCGTGGCGGCGCAAGGCACGATAAACCACAGGTGTCCGGTATGCCCTCCGACCGCAGCAGATCCACTCTCGCACAGGCACCCAGCGGGTCTACTACCCAATTCACCGGGGTCGCTGACGAGTCCAGCTTGCTTTCCGACAGCGATCGGCGGCTCAACTTCATGCGCCTTGCCACCTCGATGCTTTTTGGATCGATGGACTATGATCGAACCCTGGCGGATCTGGCCCACATCGCCGTGCCGACGATCGGCGACTGGTGCGCAGTCGATATTCTGGAGCCGGACAATTCCTTCCGCCGCCTTGCCGTGGCGCACCAGGACCCGGCCAAGATTGAGCTGGCAAAGCAGCTCCAAGAGCAGTACCCGGAAGACCCGGGCTCACCAACCAGCCGTACCAATGTGCTGGAGTCGGGAATCCCTGCTTTCGTCCCGGAGATCACCAGCGAGATGATCGATCAGGGTGCGGTGGACGCCGAACACGCTCGGCTCATCCATGCGCTCGGACTCACTTCGCTCATCACTGTCCCGCTGATCGCACGCGAGCACCGGCTCGGCACAATCACACTCGTGATGGCGGAATCAGGACGCAGATATAGCGAGAGCGATGTCGAGTTGGTCCAGGATCTGGCCGACCGCGCCGCAGTCGCGGTGGACAATGCGCGAATCCACCGCGAAGCAGTAGAAGGGCGGCGTCAGCTCGAGGAGCAGGCGCTGGAGCTGGAACTCCAGGCGATGCAGCTGCAGGATGCAGTGTCCGAGCTCGAGACCGCGAACGAGGCGATGCACGAGAGCGCAACGGAGCTAGAAGTTCAGTCGGAGGAGTTGCACCGGACCAACGAAGCACTGGGAGAGAGCGAGGCACGGTATCGGTTCCTGGCTGACGCGATTCCGGTACAGGTCTGGACGGCGGAGCCTTCGGGTGCGCTCGACTATGTGAGTGAGGACGTCGCGGAATACTTCGCTCGCTCCGCGGAGGATGTCATCGGCGAAGGATGGTTGGGCGTGTTGCATCCCGACGACGTCGAGCGCACGATTGCGCGCTGGACCCACTCGCTCACGACGGGTGAGCCGTACGATGTCGAGTTTCGGTTATGGAGTCATGCCCACCAGGAACATCGCTGGCATCTGGGCCGCGCGATTGCTCTCAAGGACAGTGCCGGCACAATCATAAAGTGGTTCGGAAGCAACACCGACATCGAGGAGCAGAAGCGTGTCGAGCAGGAGCGCGAGCGGCTTCAGAGCGAAGCTGAAAACGCGAACCGCGCCAAGATGGAGTTCCTCGCGGCGATGAGTCACGAGCTGCGCACTCCGCTCAACGCCATCAGCGGCTACGCCGAATTGATGGACATGGGCGTCGTCGGTCCGGTCACCGATGGCCAGCGGGATTATCTGGCGCGCGTGCAGCGGAGCGGCAAGTTTTTACTTGGCCTGATCAACGACGTGTTGAATTACGCCAAGCTCGACGCTGGCGCGCTGGAAATCAAGCGCGCGCCCGTGCGGCTGGACAGCATCCTTTCGGCGGCGCATACACTTGTCGAGCCGCAGATGCGCGCAAAGAATCTGGTATACAGCTACGGTGGCTGCGATGCCGGCATAGTCGTGGAAGGTGACGCCGAGAAGATGGAGCAGGTGATTCTTAATCTTCTAACGAACTCCGCAAAGTTCACGGAGCGCGGTGGCAGTATCACGCTCACCTGTGCTGCCGGCACTGGCGACGGCGCCGCGCAGATCAGAGTGTCCGACACCGGCCGCGGCATACCGGCGGACAAGCTGGAGACGGTGTTCGATCCTTTCGTTCAGGTAGATCGCAGCGACAGTCCCGAGAGCCAGAAAGGTGTGGGACTCGGACTGGCGATCAGCCGCGAGCTCGCTCGCCGCATGGGCGGCGAGCTCACGGCCGAGAGCATGGTCGGAAAAGGATCCACGTTCACGTTGACATTACCACTCTCGGCGACCGCTACATCGTAGCGAAGCGCGGAGTAGATCCACACCGTGCCATTGACGGCGATGGTAAGGTCCGCTGGATCACCCACGATACCTACTTCGCTACTGAACCTGCACTGTGCGCGTTACTGGTTCAGCACCTGCCGGCCTGGATGCCACGACAATTACCGTAGCTGTGTTCGATGGCGCCCGTGCTTCCCCGTGCACCTTCTTTTCTAGCAGGATAGCCGGGCACGCGACGTTCGGATCGTTTGGACGCTCGCCCTTCGCTGTCACCAGTATCTCGTTCGAGGTGCGAGCTATGTCCAGACCCGTGATGCGATCACAGGCGCCATACTGCACAGTCGCATCGATCGGGATTATCGCGCCACGTACAACGGTGGCCGGTACAGACAGGTCGCTTATCGCCAGCACCAACGAAGTCGGCGCGGTCGTGTTTCGGCACCCGCTAAGGAGAGCGGCAGCGACGATCAATCCGGTGTGGAGAAATGGACTACTCACATTCATGACTGGTCTCCGATAAGGACAGCGAGAACCTGATGTACTGAGATAAAGGTAGACCCCGCCGCCCTCGTACGCGTCACCCTTCTGCAAGACATGTGACTCGGCAATTTATGGCGGGGTCTTACATTGCGGGATCCCTGAACGAATGCAGAGCACCGAAAACTTGCAAGATGTCACCGAGCCGGATACCGTCTGGCGCGACGCTGCCTGGCACGCCGCCATTGTTGCACGCGTTCTCGCGGGCGACACCGGGGCGTACGGACAGCTCGTGGCACTGTATCGACCGCGCTGCCTCCGCTACGCGCGACGTATGCTGGGTGAGCAGGACGATGCAGAGGATGTTGCGCAGGAGGCATTCGTACGCGCATTTCGTTCGCTGGCTCGATGCGAAGACCCGGGACGCTTTGGCGCGTGGCTGTTCAGCATTCTGGTCAACCGGTGCCGTACCGCGCTGGAGAAGCGATCACGCTGGGATCGCCTGCTCGCACGCGATATGGAAAACGCCGAAGCATGGATCCAGCCCGAAGTTGAAGGGACCGGCGCGGAGATCAGCTTCTCACTCGAGCAGGTCGAGGCAGCGCTGCAGCAACTGAGCACCGAACAACGGGAAGCCTTTCTGCTCAAGCATGTGGAAGAGATGAGCTACGAAGAGATGTCAATGTTGACGGGAACGGGCGTGTCCGCACTCAAGATGCGCGTGAGCCGAGCCCGCGACCTTCTCCGCACCAAACTGGCGGAGGTACGCAATGGATAAGGAACAGATCGGCAACACGGATGCGGGCGGTTCACCGTCTGAGGATCGTGTCGAGCACGCGATCACGCTACTGCGCACCGCTGTGCCGGTAGATGCCGGCGCATTCGATGTCCGAGTGCTTTCGGCGATACAACAGGGTGCTACGCCGCCGGTCCGTCCTGGCACGCGTGGCACGCGTAGCGCTTCTTCGCGGATGACACTATTAATCGGCGCGACCGCGTTGGCGGCGAGTGTTACGGTTGCTGCCGTTCTCCACAACCGCGCGCGAGAACCATTGCCCAGAAAATCGGGCGCGCCGCCGCGGGCGATGATGAGTGTTGCACCTCGGGGAGAGCAGCTCGTGCGCTTTAGTCTTGCTGGCGCCCATGCGACAAGGGTAACCGTTGCGGGTAGCTTCAATGGCTGGAACACATCCGCGACGCCGCTCCGGCGCGTGGGAAATGCAACATGGGTCGCCGACGTGCCGCTAAAGGCCGGACGATACGTGTACCAGTTCGTGCTCGATGACCATCGGTGGGTCCAGGACCCCAACGCACCACGCGATCCAGGAGACGACTTTGGGAAGAGCAATTCTGTTGTTACCGTCGTAACGCAGAGCGGATCATGACGAGCACGCACGATACTAGTGTGATCACTAGTTTGATCACTGGTGTTGTCAGCGGCAGTCGCGGTATTCGCCGCGTAACAAGCATGCTGCGAATACTCGGCGCGTGTGCGGTCGTTATCTGTGCCACGGCGAGCCGCGCGCCTGCGCAGCAAGCCACAGCGCTCACGCAACTTGACGGTCGGGTGTCACCGACGCTTCGAGCACAGCTCACGACGCTCACGGATTCTGCATTCGCGGTGGGGCTTCCTGTCGGACCGCTCGTGGATAAAGCGCTGGAAGGGGTAAGCAAGCACGCCGATGAAAGTCGGATCGTGGCCGCTGTCCGCGCGGTGATGACCGATCTCGGTATCGCTCGCCGATCGCTCGGTGCGTCGGCATCCGAGGGCGAGCTGACCGCGGGCGTCGCGGTACTGCGGGCCGGCGTATCTGCATCAGCGCTTGCCGCAATCCGTCGCTCGCTGCCGCATCGGCCGTTGGCTGTTCCCCTGTCCATTCTGGGAACGCTCGTGGTGCAAGGAGCTCCCGTGCCGTCTGCCACGTCCACGATAGTTAATTACGCCACGCGCAACGATGATGCACGTCTGCTCGCGTTCGGGCGAGATATTGCGCGGTCAATCGCACGTGGCGTTCCGGCCGAGGCCGCTCTTCTCCAACCTGGTGGATTGGTGACAAATGCGGCCGGTGGTCACCCCACCAGTTTATCGCAACCCAGTACGCCGCGCATCAATCCACCGCGCACCAAGCCGTAGCGTTTTGGCAATTGTCCAGTGCTGCCCGCGGCGGAGCAGCGCGCTGTGCCGCATCCCAATCGCCTTGCTATGTCTTGCGTTCACAACCACTGTGTTAACCACAGTGGTTGTCCGCGTAGCGCTATCACAAACGCTCGGCTCGCAAGCTTTCGGCTCGTTGATCGGCAGAGGCGCGATCGTTGGTGTGGACGGCGGCAGTGTGATAGTTGACGACTACGTGCGCGCGAGCGTGGGTAGTGTGTTCTCCACGTTGTGGAGCGCTACGGATAGGTTTGCGACAACTGCGACAGGCAGCGTGGCTCGATTCGAAACGGGCCACCTGGCCGCATATGGCGAGCTGCATGCAGCGGCGCAGCTCGGGCGATCGCTACCAGCGCTGATTACTCTTGAGGGCGACGGCGGCGGTGGCGCGTACCGCGGCGATGCTTCGAGTGGATACGTCCGCACTGTCGTGCGCGTGGCACGCGGCACCAACTCGGGTAAGGGCGTGTGGGCCGCCGCTGGAGCGGGTCGAGCGGGCGGCGCTGCTTTGTACGGTTCATACGGTACAGCTCACGGCGCCGTGGGGATATCAACTCAACATGACGAGTTCGCCGGTGCGGCAACGGTCGATCTCGTGCACGCTGGAGTTACATACACGGATGTCACGACGCGCGCAGTGAGGTCATTCGGCACCGGCTCTGGATCAGCACGCGCGAGCGTTCAGCTCACCGGCGGCATACGTGCGGGGAGTCGCGTAAGCGGACGGCACCAGTGGGCGGAAGGATCAGCGACCGTGAAGCTGGTGCGGTCGAGCGCACTCCTGCTCGCGCGCGGCACAACACCGCCGGACCCGGAGCGTGCTACGCCTGGCGTAGCATTCACTTCACTTGGCATCCAGCTAGCGTTCGGCGGGCCAGGCACGCTGAGTCAGTCGTCAGGAGCGCAACGTCGCGTGGGCAGCACGGTTCCCGCGATATCAACATCCGTGCTGAGCGATGTTTCCGAAGATGGGCGGCGCACTCTGACCGTTCACCTGAGCGCATCCAGCGGGGTCGAGCTCATGGGCGATTTCACGCAATGGCGCGCACTTCCAATGACCCGCGTCGGCGAGGACACGTGGAGAACTCGCGTGATCCTCCAACCAGGGACACACCGGGTGAATATCCGCGCGGACGGAGGGGTGTGGCTACCAGTGCCGGGTCTGCCCGAGACATCGGATGAGTTTGGCGGTAGCGCGAGCATACTCGTCGTTCCGTGATGCCTGGCGATAACTACTCGTGCGCTCGAGTGTGGCCACCGCAGGGTACCCGCCACGCGCGCACACTGCTGATGGGAGGTTGGCGTGTGCGATCATCCGGGACCAGCGCCGTGGCACGACCGGAGACGGTGTCGCGGGGCGTGGGGGCTCGTGTACTGAGTGTACTGAGTCGAACGGCGACACCGGCGGGCCACCACGGTGGGAAGAGCATCAGCGTTGTAGTTGTATCGGCGCCATCATTGATCCGCGCCGCCAGGCCGCGTCCACCGTCCGCTCGTGGAACCAGTGCGCTGTCGAGTTCTACCGCGTGCCCGGCCGCGTGCCAGTCGAGAGCCGGCTTCCACGCGCCGAAGCTGAAGCCGAAGCAGACGGGCGTGTCCAACTGCGCAGCAACAGGATCTGCCTGCGACTGCGCGGGTCTCGCTACCGAAAGGCCGAGCGCAAGCACCAGTGCGCTGCTGACCCGACGTCGCCTCAACTCGTTGTTTTCTTGGTGTTCATCCGGTCGAGCGCTGCCCGAAGACCACGTGCGAGCTTGACGGCGTCGTCGTTAGCCCAGAAGTGCATGAAGTAGAGCTTGGGCTGCTCGGTGAGCATGTGGGTATGTAGCGCCTCGACCTGGATCCCGTTACTCCGGAGAGCTTCAATCACCGGGTTCACCTCGCTCGCCAGGAGCACGAAATCGCCAGTAATAGCAGCCTTGCCGCCTCCGGTTGGCTGGAAGTTCATCCCTGTCGCGACTCCCATCGACGGTGGCACTTCCATTCCGCCATCGTGAACAGTCTCCGCACGTGGCACGCTGACCTGATACACACCGCTGCTTACTTTGCCCGCGTGTCCAAGAGTGCGCGAGATCGCTGCCGTATCAATATCGATTGATGCCGCTGTCTTGGCGCTGCCGCCCGCACCGGACGCATCTCCCTGATCTCCAGCGCTCGGTGTGGCCGAGGCTTGCATTGGTGTTTTGCTCAGCGCCAGCGCGGCGCGTATCGCTGAGCCGATCTTGATCGCGTCGCCCTGTGCCATGATGTGCATGTACATCACCTTGGGCGACTCGTTCAGCAAGTGGTTGTGGACGGCCGTCTGTCCCACGCCTCCATCACGCAGCTTCAGCATCACGGGGTTCACTTCATCTTCGGTAAGCACGAGATCGCCCATTGCCATGGCCCCGTTACCGCCAGGCTTGAAAGCAACCCAGGAGCCGAGTGCGAGTGCTGGCTTGATTGCCA
>JBBSHV010000116.1:0-7971 GCA_038232435.1 Gemmatimonadales bacterium
CACTTCAGGGAAGGAGCGTGGGAACTCATGCTCCACGGTAATGCCTTTTTGCAGTACGACAAGCAGGGTTACGGAGACAACAAGCGGGGCGACTCGCAGTTCGGCAGCGTCAACTGGGGGATGCTGATGGCCGGCCGGAACGTGGGCGCCGGCTTCCTGACCCTCCGCGGGATGATGAGCCTGGAAGCGTTCACCGTCACAGGAGCGGGATATCCGCTCCTGCTCCAGACAGGCGAATCATATCAGGGACAACCGCTGCACGACCGGCAGCATCCGCATGATCTTTTCATGGAGCTGGCGGCGATGTACGACCAGCCGCTCGCATCGAATCTGGCCTTCTCTCTCTACGTCGCACCGGTAGGTGAGCCGGCCCTGGGACCGGTTGCGTACCCGCACCGCCCGTCGGCCATGGATGACCCTCTGGCGCCGATCAGCCACCACTGGCAGGATGCGACACACATCTCGTTCGGGGTCATCACGGCCGGGTTCTACTCCCGGCACGTCAAGCTCGAGGGCTCGATTTTCAATGGCCGAGAGCCGGACGAGATCCGTACCAACTTCGATTATAGGGGACGAAGTCTGGATTCGTATTCCGGACGTCTCACCCTTAACCCGTCGGACAACTGGAGCCTTCAGGGATCATACGGATACATAAAGAGTCCCGAAGGGTTGAACCCCGAGCGATCACTCCACCGCCTGACGGCCTCAGTGCTCAACGGGCGCCAGCTTGGGTCGGGCGGCCAGTGGTCCAGCGCCTTGATCTACGGAGCCAACCAGGAGTCTGGTGAGAGCAGCCTGTCCAATAGTGTGGTGCTCGAAAGTGACGCGCAACTCGACCAATGGAATACTATCTTCGGGCGAGTCGAGTTCGTGCAGAAGAGCGCCGGAGATCTGGTGCTCCAGGACTCGGGCATACCGGTCAATACGTTCCCGGTGTGCACCTTTTGTCAGCCCTCCAGCTTCCCAGACGACACGCGCTTCAACGTTGGCGTGGCCGCCTTGGGGTACGTACGTGAAATAGCGAAGTTCAGCGGCGGCACGATCGGTCTGGGTGCTCGCGGTGCTATCAACTTCGTGCCAGAAGCTCTCCGTTCCACGTACGGCACGCGCACTCCGATCGGTACATCCATCTACTTGCGCTTCCGTCCCACCAGCATGCACATGGGCCAGATGGGCGCGATGAAGAGCCCTGGGAATATGAATCACTCGCGGCATATGGGACCCGCGGGTGCGGGCGAATGAAGTTGGCCAGATCAGAACACGCTTCACTCTATGCTTCAGCCGGAATAAAATACCGTACTATATCCCTGGCCGTGTCCTAGCGAGGTCTGGTGTAAGATGGATACAGCAGGGCCGCTCCATGTGACGTGTACGACGAACATGGCTGCGCGCGACACCATCCTTGTTACTGGCTCCCCGTCAGGGGCAATGCTCCAAGCTGGTAACGCCGCCGGTTACAACGCGGGTGACCAGGGCGATAGTGCTGCTGATACGTGTATCAAGACTTATGGTTCTCATGGAGCAGGCGTGACCAAGAAGCGAACGACTGGAAAAGCCGCAGCGCCGGAGCTGAGGCTGCAGGACACCTTGCGGCTGTCCGCGGATGGCCTTGGCAAGGTGCTGGGTGATCTGGAGGTCCGCGTGATGCGGGCCGTGTGGGGTCTGCGCAGGCCCGCGACGGCTCGGCACGTGCACGAGCGAGTCGTGCTAAAACACGACGTGCAGCTCCTCACCGTGATAACCGTGCTGAACAGGCTGGTGGACAAGGGGCTCCTCGCGCGTGCCAAGCGTGACGACGTGTTTCATTACGAGGCCCTGTGGTCGGAAACGGACCTCACCGCCCATGCGTCGCGCCGTGCCGTGGAAGGAGTCCTGTCTTTCGGGCCTGAGGTGGTCGCTGCATCCTTTGTAGACGTGCTGGCAGAGCGTGACCCTGATCAGCTCGCCGATCTTGCCAGGCTCATCCGCGCGCGCATGCGCCAGGACTCTCGTGAGGACTCCAGCGACTCCAGCGACTCCAGGGGCGGCAAGCCAGGCAGCAACGCCGATACAACCAAGGCCTCGTCGGCAAAATCTTCACCTCCCAGGCGCGCTCCAGCCACTTGAAATGCCGGCCTTGGGCACACGCTTTATATACCATAAAATGCCTGTCAGTTAGTTCCCATACTGCATGTCGACGAAACAGGTCGCGATCGGTGAAGCACTCCGTCGAACTCGGCCGGATCTGTGTTGGAGCCGTGTTCCGTGTGACCGCCCGTGCTCATCATTGCAGCGTGTGCGGCCGCGATCACGCCCTCGTGATGGTCCAGCAACCGTCGCAGAAAGGCCTGATCGCTGTTGCGCGCGGGTGCGAGTGTAGGCCGCTGTACACTGTTGTGAGTGGCTTGCGATGTAAGTGATCACTCACGACGCCGGCAGCAGTTGCAGCCATATCAGACGTATCCTGCGCGGTCGCTGTACGCCGATAATCCCCGCATGCCACGAACGTTGCCGACGCAACCGCTTCAGACAGCACGATCCAGCATGGCACAGAATATCGTCTGGCGGAAAAAGCGAGCGGTTTCACGGCTAATCTCTCCGGAATCTGCTTTACGATGCGTAAAAACACTCTTCAGCTATAGCTTTATAGCGAGTCTGGAAAGTGAGCCCGATCAATGCTGTGCGGATGGACGGCTGATCTGGTGCTGGTGCCAGTACCATGGCCTTATGAGGCTCTATTCCGGGCTCGTAAGCCGTTGGCCACCACAGCGAGCGAGGCGCCCATGTCAGCCGCGACAGCCATCCAGAGTGTAGCGAATCCTGTAACGGCGAGCACCAGGAAGACGCTCTTCACAACGAGCGAGAAGATGACGTTCTGCTTGATGATGCTCAACGTCGTACGCGACAGTCTAATTGTAACTGGGAGCTTGGAGAGGTCATCTCCCATGAGCGCAACGTCCGCGGTCTCAAGGGCGACGTCGGTGCCGGCGGCACCCATCGCGATTCCTACCGACGCTGTTGCAAGTGCTGGCGCATCATTGACCCCGTCGCCCACGAAAGCAACGCGCTCGCCAGCCGTTCCTAGCTCGCGTACCAGGCGCACCTTGTCCTCGGGGAGGAGCTGCGCGTGCACTTCGGTGATATCGAGCTGTCTTGCAACGGCGTGTGCTGTGCCCGCGGTGTCGCCGGTCAGCATTACGGGCCGGATGCCAAGTGCCATGAGCGCATGAATGGCGCTTCTCGCCTCAGGGCGGATCTGGTCCGCTATGGCGATGACTCCGAGCGCTTCAGGACCCGACTTACCACGCGACTCACCACGCGACTCGTGATCGGCCCAGACTACTATCGGCGTCTTGCCTTCCGTTTCGAGCCGTCGGAGTATCTCCTCCAGTTGATGTGACACAAGGCCGTGTTCTCGAACGAGCCGCTCGTTCCCGAGGTAAACCGTCCGGTCGCTGACAGTCGCCCGTGCACCGCGAGCGACAAGCGCTTCAAAGCCGGTCGCCTCAAGCGGCACAACACCGCGCGCCCGAGCCTCTGCCAGAACGGCTCGTGCGAGCGGATGTTCGGAGTGGCGTTCGACAGCGGCCGCGAGCTGCAGTACTTCCAGAGCGCGACTGGCCGCTCGACCATTCGCTCCGGTTTCCAGGATGCGCGCCGACATTTCGCCCTCCGGCGTATCCATGACCTCATCGAGCGGTATTACATCGGTCACGGCGGGGCGGCCGCGCGTTAGCGTGCCGGTCTTGTCGAGAGCCATCACGGTGACGGCGGCTGCATGCTCGAGGTATATGCCACCTTTGATGAGTATACCGGCCCGGGCCGCGCCCGCCAGGCCGGAGACGATTGTTACAGGTGTGCTGATCACGAGTGCGCATGGGCAGGCTACCACGAGCATCGTAAGACTGCGATAGAGCCAGACGTGCCAGCTACCAAGTCCCAAGAGTGGTGGCACGATGGCGAGGAGAATGGCCGCACCAACCACGGCTGGCGTATAGATCGTAGCGAACCGGTCCACGAAGGCCTGGGAAGACGCGCGAGTGCTCTGGGCCTCTTCCACCGCGTGAATGATGCGAGCCAGGGTCGTGTCTTCAACATGTTTCGTGACCCGTACTTCGAGCGATCCCTGCGCGTTGATCGACCCTGCGAACACATCCGCACCTGTCTCCTTGTCCACCGGCATCGATTCACCCGTGATCGGCGCCTGATCCACAGCCGACCGACCAGCAATCACCACACCGTCAAGGGGGATACGCTGCCCTGGCCTGATGAGGATCGTCTCTCCAATATGGACATCCGCTACCGGGACAACTACATCCTGCCCGTCTCGACGCACGATCGCCTCGGTGGGCGAGAGATCCATCAGTGACGCGATCGCGTTACGCGCGCGGTCCATGGAATACGTCTCGAGCAACTGTGCGATGGCAAACAGAAACAGGGCCGAAGCTGCCTCGCCCCACTGGCCGATTGCTCCGGCGCCGACCGCGGCCACGCTCATGAGGAAGTTCATGTCGAGCGCGCGGTTCCGTGCCGCTCTCAACCCTCGCGGCACGATGAACCATCCGCCCGCGATCGCCGACAGTATGAGCAACGGCACGGTCATGCGGGACGCGACTCCTGTCCAGCCCAGGCCGAGACCGATGACGAGGAGCGCGCCAGATGCGGCGGTCATGGCGAGACGCCCACGTCGGTACCAGAATCCACCTTGGGGGGCAGCTTCGCCGTCCGCGCGGGCTGTCATACCGAGCTCTCGAACCGCACGGGTGACCTCGGGCGCGGTGATCGCACCTTGTACAATGAGTCGGTGGCGGACGACGTCAAACTGAAGCGCATTCACTCCAGGAAGTTTCCCGAGCCTGGCCTCGATCAGCCGTACTTCGTCGGCGCAGTCCAGCCCTTTCACCGTGAACACGGCACGTCGCGTATCAACGTCCTCGACCGTAAAGCCAACACGCTGGATAGCGCTCGCAAGGTCGCCACGGACGACCTTGCCTGGCGAGTAGTCGACGTGGACGCGGCCGCCAACAACATCGACGCGTACGTCGTCGACGCCGTCGAGGGCCGAAAGCGAGCGCTCGATTGATGTAGCGCAACTTGGACAGTCCATTCCGCCAACGCGCAGTTCGCAGCTTTGGCGTTCCTGTGTTGAAGCTTCACTCAAAGCGTTGCCCGAAAGGTTGTCCGAAAGAGAATTACTGTTCCTACACTCACGCGCCGTCGGGCGCTACTGATGCCGTAACTTGATCGGGCCCTTAAAGGTCCGAACGGTCACATGAGCACCACCCGATCCGATCCTGAAGGCGAGCGCCTGACCGTGGCCGCCGGATATGCTTGCCGGGCGCAGTGCGACGAGCGTATTGTCGATTGTGCCCTTTATGGTGGTGAGCTGGAAGCTACCCGTCGCCGTGAGCGGAAGGCGCAGGTCGATGGTGCCGCTGTGATTATCAAACTCGAAGATACCGCCCGCGCCTAGCGTGCTCGCGAACGTGACGTTGCCAGTGACAGATCCGAACCTCCCGCGCGTAATGCCCGCGGCTGTGATCGTGACCGGTCCGCTGATGCTCGAAGCCGATGCGTCTTCCACTCGACCTCGCAATACCAGTGCGCCGCTTCCAGTGCGCGCCCGCACCCAGGGTGCGGTGATGGCGATATCAATGTCACCATCCATCGCTTCCGCTTCTACGGTACGAGCCCGGCCGCGCAGGCGAATGTGCCCACCTACCGTGTAGAACCATCCCGATACCCCGGTGGCGTCGACATCGGCAGTAACCGCCTTGAGCGATGCACTGCCATGCATTGGCAGGTACACGTCGAGATGGGTTGCTGCCGATGCGTGCACACGGCCGAGGCTGTCTCCGCTTTCTTCAAGTCCGAACTTCCCGCCATCCGGCGCCACTCCAAAGAAGAAGTGCTGACCTGGAGCGATAGTTCCAGTCACGACGAGGGAGTCGCGGTCCCATCCGATCAGACGGATCGAGCCAGTAGGAACAAAAATCTTCACCCCCGCGTCCCGATTGACGGCGACTCGCCGCTCGACCGTCTGCTGCGCTACTCCGCGCGTTGGCAGCAGCAGTCCAATGGCGACGCCAACGCGAAGCGAGTGAAGTGTACAGCGTCGCACCAAGACCAGTGAGGCTGCAACATGGCTCAACCACACCTCATGATACCTCATGATGCGTTCCTCGTCTGTTGCAGAAGCGCTGCTTTGCGCTCGTATGAACTCGCGAGTAACTGGCGGAGAACTGCATTGTTCGGATCGCGCGCGATGGCCTCCCTTAATTCGCCGATCGCACTATCGACCACCTCGAGATTAGCTTCGATCTCCGCGGCCGCGTCGGGGCGTATGTCATGGCGGCGCATCTCAAGTTCGGCGAGTAGATCCTGCTCGGTTTGATCCGTTTGCTGATCAAGAACCCGCGCCATGACCGCGGGACGTGAAGTGGGTGGAGCGTTCTGGATGTCGGATATATCTGGCTCCGAGTCGGTGACAGGAATGCCACTCGGCATTGCTGCCATTGGGCCAGCGTTGGAGACACTGGCGGTAGCCGACACAGTTGTCGATGGACCACCTGGAAGAGTGCGCAAGTTCCACACGAACGCTCCAGCAATGCTGACGCCGAGAAGTGCCACTGCCGCGGCGGCGAGCGGGATTTGGAATGGCCGACGTGACCGACGGCTCTTCGTGATCTGGTCTGCCCCGCCCACAGGCACGGGACGTATTCTGTCTGGTCCGGTGCTTTCTTCGCGCTCGATCTGAGTACGGATCGCGGGCCAGATATCAACAGGAAGCTCCAGGGTGCGCGGTGCATTGTGCGCCCGAGCCATGAGCTGCTCGAGCATTCGGAGGCGCGCGTTGCATCCAACACAACTCGTGACGTGTGTGCGAGCTGCCGCGATCTCGCTGCTCGTCGCGCCCTCGGCCAGAAGATTCAGCGCCTCCGCGGTAAGGTGTTGGAGATCGGGCTCGAATGCCTGAGGTGGGTGATCGCGTGCCGGGTCTCGTGTCATGCGAGTGCCTTCATCAGTAGTTGCCGTGCACGGAACAATTGAGCCCGGATCGTTCCGGCCGCGAGTCCGGTGAGCGCGCCGATCTCAGCGTGGCTATAGCCCTCGATGTCGTGCAGCACGAAAGCAACACGAGCTCCGGGCGGTAGTGCCGCGATCGCCGTATCCAGGTCCATACGATCGTCAGAGGAGCCGATAGTCGTCGCAGGCGGCCACTCCACAGCATCATCGTCGTCCAACTCAGCCACGGTAACGGCGTGAAGCGCGCGCCGTTGCGCACTGCGCATGTCAGCGAGCACTACGTTCACCGTCAGGCGGTGCAGCCATGTCCCGAACGCGCTCTCTCCACGGTAGGAACCCAACTGCTCCCACGCGCGAACGAAAGCATCCTGCACGAAATCGCGCGCACGCGCCGGATCGCCCGACATCCGGAGACAGAGCGCATACACGTGGCCAGCATGCGCACGGTACAGAGGCTCGAACGCTTCGGTCTCACCTGCCAGAACGCGCGAGATGAGATTCGCCGTTCCCAGCTGTCTCTGAGCATCAGCCGCTTGAATATCCGTGCCGCCGCCAGCCAGTTCACCGGTCTGATAGGAAGCGGCACTACCGGCAGGCTCTCTTGTCTGCAGCACGGGGTCACTCACGAGCCGCAGCCCTGGAGTACCACACTGCAGTTCGCAGCGTGCCGTCTCTCGGCCCCATAGCTCTGCGGCTTGCTCGGTCATTCTGCTCAGATCCGCGCGGTGGTCGTTTGGTGGTGTGCTCGTAGCCTTACCTGGGTCTCCTTATAGCCGGAGACTTGGACCGTCACGCTCCGCGGGTCACGGTGTCGGCGGTACTCGACAGAAACGTGATCGCCGACGCATATGCGGCTAAGAACAGTACGGAACGACCGGACCGATGTCACGGGCGTGCTATCTATCGCCACAGGTTCGTCACCTGTTACAAGGCCAGCTCGGCCCCACGCGCTCGTGGGGTCGGGGA
>JBBSHV010000117.1:0-7956 GCA_038232435.1 Gemmatimonadales bacterium
GCGCTCGCGACGGAGCAGCGATCCACAGACGGAACGCGCAAGTTCCTGTTCCGGCTGCACGACGGCCAGGCGATCGAGACCGTCTCGATTCCGGAGGATGGAAGGCTAACGCTGTGCATCTCGTCTCAGGCCGGATGTGCTCTCCAATGTGCATTCTGCGCGACCGGAAAGATGGGCTTTTCGCGCAACCTGGAGCCGTACGAGATCGCCGGCCAGGTGCGTGAGCTCGCCCTCTTGGACCAGCCAATCCGCGCGACCAACATCGTCTTCATGGGGATGGGCGAGCCGATGATGAACTGGCGCGCCGTTGATCCGACGCTCACCGTTCTGAATTCGCCGGACGGGTTCGGCATCGGAGCACGACACATTACGGTTTCAACTGTCGGTGTTCTCCCCGGAATAATTGCACTGGGCGAGCGACCCGAACAGTTCCGTCTCGCTATCTCGGTTCACGCGCCAACGGACGAGCTGCGACGCAGTCTCATGCCGGTGAACGTGAAGTATCCGCTTAACGAAGTGATCGAGGCTGCCCGGACTTTCGACCGACGGGTGACCTTCGAGTATGTAATGCTCGGCGGCGTGAACGACAGCGCACAGAACGCGGAGGATCTGGCGACTCTGGCGCTGGACTGCGCGGCGTTCGTCAATCTCATTCCGCTGCACGCCGGCGGTGCTGGGGATTTTACTCCGACCACTACATCCGCCATCCGCGCGTTCGCGGAGACGTTGCGCCGGCGCGGAATAACGGTCGCGACACGGCGCAGCCGAGGCAAAGACATCGCCGCCGCGTGCGGCCAGCTACGGGTAGAACGCCTCCGCCGGGGGCGTCCAGTCGGCGCCGATGACAACGGTAGCGTCAAGGTAGCGTGACGTGTCCGGGCGCTCTATGACGCGAGCGCGAAGTGCGGCACCGAGAAGCTTGGCCCATTCGGGATGATTGGATCGATCCAGGACCGCCGTAAAATCCTGCGTGCGAGCACTGTTGCCCATCGAAACAACGTCGAATCCGCGGTCACGCAGATACAGCGACGCGCGACGCGCGAGGCCGCGGCGTGGAGTGGCGTTGAGGACCTCGACCTTGATCCGTACCCCAGCGGGCGCTCGACCCACGGCCGAATCCATAACAACCGGCGCGGGCGGACTGACCTTCTTCGCTTCCGCGCCGTGGCATCCCGGCAGCAGTAACACCGATGATTGCAGCGCGACAAGTGCGCTCACAAGCGGGGCGCGCGCGGCCTGACATTTCACTGCAGGCCGTTCCAGAGACCGACTGTTTCGGGGAAGATAAAGTTGCCTTCGCGCACCGTCCATTCCAGGCGCATGCGCACGACCTGCCGGAACACAGCATCGAACGCGGATGGAACCTGCAGCGACAGAAAGTACCGATCCTGCTTCGCGAATTTGCGTCCCGGCTCCAGGAAATCGGCCATGTACAGCGCCTTTCCCAGCATCCCCCAGCCGGCATGCCCCACGGTGTGGAACCTGATTGCGTGCAGTACCTCTGTGCGCCGCTCGCCGTCGCGTGCGAGCAGCGTTGCCGCAGCCGGCCCGTGCAACAGCGGCGCCGGATCGGTGCGGTTGTCACTGATCGCGCGCAACTCCGCCTCTGGCGCGTCACGCAGCGCGTCGTGCCACGTGCCGACGTCCAGGAACGCGCGCGTCTGCTCCGCCGGGAGGCGCATCACCGCGGCCCATGAATTGAGGAGAGCCGTAACGCGCTGAATATGGGCCGCGCGCTTGTCACTTACCTGAGCCCACACTGGGAGATCCACGATGGTTTGAACCATACTCACGTCACTCTCAACACTCACAAGGTGACGTTATCTATGAGCCGCGTCGTGCCGACACGTACGGCCGCAATCACGGCATCGCCTATCGCGGGCTCTGCCGCTGTAGCGAACGTTTCAGGATGGACCACGGCGACGTAGTCAACGGTCAGTGCTGAATCCCGCGCCAGCACAGCTTCGCCCTCGGCCGCAAGTTGAAGTGGATCACGCTCGCCGCGTGCGAACGCGGACCGTGCCGTAGCGAGCGCGGCAAAGAGCTGCGTCGCACGTATCCGATCCGGCTCGCTCAGGTAGCGGTTGCGACTCGACATCGCCAAGCCGTCCGCCTCGCGAACAGTTTCGACTACCTCGATCGTGAGCGGAAAGTCGAGATCGCGAACCATCGCGCGCACGAGCGACAGCTGCTGCAGATCTTTTTGGCCGAACACCGCAACATTCGGCTGCACGATGTTGAACAACTTTGCGACGACAGTGAGCACGCCAGTGAAGTGGCCGGGACGCACCGCGCCCTCGAACAGATTCGCGAATGCCCGTGGTACGACCGTCGTGCGCTCGCCTTGACCGTACATATCCTCCACTGCCGGCGCGAAAATCGCCGAGACCCCGCGCGCTCCGAGCGCCGCCGCATCCGCGGCAAGCGTGCGAGGATAGCTGGTGAAGTCTTCCCGCGACCCAAATTGCAGCGGGTTGACGAAGATGCTAACGATCACCGCGTCTGCGCTCCGCCTTGCCGCGTCGACCAGCGCGAGATGGCCTTCGTGCAGCGCGCCCATCGTGGGACCAATTGCCAGGCGTGCACCCTGGGCACGTAACGCGCGCGCGGTGTCGCGCATCCCGGTAACGGTTGTCTCGGTCAGCATCGGTTAGAAGCTGTGCTCGTCGGCTGGGTAGCGACGAGCTCTTACATCTTCGCCGTATGCCCGTACCGCATCGCGCACCGTGCCCGCAAGGTTCGCGTATTGCTTGAGAAAACGTGGCGAGAATGCCTCATTGAGCCCGAGCAGGTCGGGAAGCACGAGCACCTGGCCATCGCACGCCGCTCCGGCGCCGATCCCAATTGTGGGAATACTTACTTGTGCTGTAATACGCCCCGCCACCGCCGCGGGGACCAGTTCCAGCACGACCGCGAACGCGCCGCTCTGCTCCAATCGTTTTGCCTGCGCGGCAAGCATTGCGGCGCCGTCCTCATCGCGCCCCTGCACCCGATGGCCGCCCAGCGCATTCACTGACTGTGGCGTGAAGCCAATATGTCCCATCACTGGAATACCGATCTCTACCAGGCGCTCTACGGTACGCGCGATGCGCTCGCTTCCACCTTCGATTTTCACAGCGTCAGCACCGGTCTGCTGCATCACGCGTCCGCAATTCTCGATCGCGCGCGCCTCGTCCACCTGATACGTCAGAAACGGCATGTCAACGGCGAGCAGTGCACGCGCGACCCCACGGCGCACCGCGGCGCCGTGGTAAATCATCTGCTCCAGCGTGACTGGGAGCGTTGAGTCGAAGCCCGCAACAACATTGCCCACTGAATCGCCTACCAGAACGATATCTACACCGGCCTCGTCCACCAGGCGACCAAAAAGAGCATCGTACGCGGTTACGGCCACAATCAGCTCGCCGCCCTTTCGGTTCTGAATGTCACGAACGGTGACTGCGCGCGGAGCACGCTCGCTACTCACTGGCGTTACCGCGCACCTGCAATGCTTGCCGCTTGGCTAGCTGGGTGGCCTCGCGTAGCTCCGCAAGCTCGCGTTGCCAGAACGGCCTGTTGACGATCTCCGGATGCGGCACGACGAGCTCGGCGTCGCTGTACTCCGCGATTTCGAACTTCACGATGTCCAGATCGATCGTGCGCGGTCCCCAGCGTACATCGCGCACGCGACCACCTTCGCGCTCGATACGCTGAAGCTGGAACAGGAGCGCGCGAGGGTCGAGCTCGGTGCGGACCGCGATCATCTGATTCAGAAACGCGTCCTGCCCAACGGGACCGATTGGTGCAGTCTCTTCCACCTCCGACTCGGCCAGCATCGTCACGTCGGGAATGGACGCGATTGCCCGCCTCGCCGCGGCGAGGTATTCCTCGCGATCGCCGACGTTGGATCCGAGCGCGATGTATGCCACGTCAGCCATTGGCTCCTGCGCTACGTCGGCAGCCTCGGCGAGCGCTGCGCTATTCATCGCGCTCGCGGAAGATTGTAACCTCCGCGTACTCCACGGGCCCGGGGAGCGGAACGTGCGGCTTGCGCACCGATACTGATGCCGCGCGAACGCCCGCAATCCCGAGCACCGCGCTCGCGATACGCTCCGCGGCCTCCTCCAAATACGAGATGTGCTTCGCGCTCATGACTCCGCTCACGGCGCCGTACAGCGCGACGTAGTCTACCACGTTCGGCGGACGGACATCATCGTATACAACCACAGAAAGATCCACTTCCACGGGTTGCGCCAGTTCGGCTTCGTGAGGCAGCACTCCGACGCGAGTAAAAAAGCGCATCCCCTTCACCGCCACCACGTCGTGCATGGTCAGGCTGAGCGGTCAATGCCGTCGCGTAGCTCGCGCACCAGCTGCAGCGCGCTCGCAACGCTCGTGCCGGCGGCCTTCACGATCGCGCTACCCACTACTACGCCATCTGCCATACGCGCCACTGTCGCTGCCTGCGCGGGAGTGGACACGCCAAAGCCAACACACACCGGTAGTGGGGTGACCGCGCGCACTGCGTCGATCGTGGCGGCCAACTCCGGAGCGACATCAGCGCGCATTCCGGTGACGCCCAATCGGCTGATGAGATAGACAAAGCCGCTGCCGCTGCGTGCGATCTCGGCCATGCGGTTGGACGGAGTGGTCGGCGCGATAAGACGGATAAAGTCCAGCTCGCTCTCGGCGAACCGCGCCTCCAAATCAAAATCAGCGCCGAGCGGAAGGTCGGTGATGAGGACACCATCGCACCCAGCCTGCTTGATGCGGTGCAACATGCCCTCGCCCGCGGCAAGAAACGGGTTGAGGTACCCGAACAGCACGACCGGCACGGCAACGGATGCCTCCGCGATCAGGTCGAGCGCGCCCCCAAAAGTCATCCCGTTTTCCAACGCAGTTTGCGAGCTGCCCTGAATCACCGGACCGTCGGCGAGCGGATCTGAAAATGGAACACCCACCTCGATCACATCCGCGCCGGCATCGCCGAGGCCGCGCAGGAGATCCAGGGAGCGAGCGCGGTCTGGATGTCCGGCAGTCATGTAGCAAACGAGCGCCTTGCGCCCCTTCTCGCGCAAGAGCGCGAACCGCTGGTCAATCTTGTTAGATGAGATAGTCGCTAACCCGGATTCCGTAGCGGTCTGGATCCGCCGCCTTGATGATCGTGCGCGCAAACTCGCCGTCTGGCTTACGCACCGCAAGGTCTGCCTCCAGTGGCGGCTCGAGCAGATTACCGCGATCGTCGCTAACGATAACGACCCGCGGGCGTGACAGCATCTCGGGACTTGCATTCGGCCCCCGGACCACGGCTAGCTCAAACGTGTCCAATACCACGAGCGTGCCCACCGGATAGATGCCGAGCAATGCGACGAATGCCTTCACCACAACCTGGTCCATGCCCCGCTTCGGGTTGTCGCGCATTTCCTGGAGCACTGCCGAGGGCGGGAACGGCACCGTCTGATACGAGCGGCGCGACGTCGCGGCATCGTAGCCATCAGCAACCGCGACGATCTTGCTCGCCATCGTCAGGTTGCGCGGGCGGCGAGCGCGCGGGTAACCGGAAAGGTCGCACTTCATGTGATGCTCGTGCGCCACGACCATCGCGCGGTAGGGCAGCTCGTGCTGCCCACGCAGCTGAAACAGCGTGAGCACCCCCATCCACGGATGCATCGCTATCCTTCGCCACTCGTCCTCGTCCAGCGACTCCGTCTTGTTGAGGACATCGGTTGGCACGCGCGACTTGCCGATGTCATGCATCAGAGCCGCCAAACCGAGCTCATACAGCTGAAGCTTGGTCATGGCGAGTCGTTTCCCAAGTGCGACCGAGAAAATGCAGACGTTTACCGAGTGTGTGTATGTGTACTCGTCGTACTCACGCAGCGTCGTGAGCCCGACCAGCGAGGTCTCCTCGTTGAGCACCTCGTCCACGATCGCCTGAACAGCGCGCTTGATCTTCTTGGAGCTCGGGGCGCGGCCCATTCGCACCGAATGAATCACATCTTTGGTGAGCGCTACCGACTGCGCATATGTGCGCTTCGCCGCCGCCTGAGCCTTGTTGAGCCCGACGTTCAGCTCATCGTCCTCTGGAACCGGCGCCACCTCAAATGCCGATGTGCCCGCAAGCTGTAACTCGCCGGTAACCGCGGCAGCGTCGCTGATAGCCTGCGTTCCAGCCGCTTCGACCACGGTGAGAAAAGCCAACCAGTCGCGCGGAGACGCGGTGTCCACCAGACGCATTGTGCCGATGCCCGCGGCGCGGAACAACTCCAGCACTCGGCCGAAGCTGGCGTAGTTGCTCAGGTCCAGGCGTAGGCGGGTGCCATTGACGAAAATGAAATCACCCTGGACACGTAGCTCCAACTCGTCATTCGCGGCACGAATATCCTGTGCGGCTTCCGCAAGTTCCGCCAGCGCTCGTTGTACGCTCTGGTGCTCCGATGGGTACAGCTTCGCGGCCCTCGCGGCGCCGTGGATCCCGGCCAGGAGAGCACGCCCGTCGCGGCGCATCTGCGCCGTTTCCTGCCGCTCGGCTGGATCCGCGCCAGCGCCACCACGCACCGTGCCCGAGGCCACCGTGCCCGACGTCAGCCGGCACCCCGCAGAGCGCGAGTGACCGCGGTACGCACCACGACGTCCTTGTCGGCCGCGGCACGCCGTAGCGCGTCCAGCGCGAGAGGTGATCGAAGTTTGCCCAACGCTGCCGCTGCTGACGCGCGTGTAGTCGGATCTTCCTTGCGCGAGAGAAACCCCTTCGGTGCTAGCACGCTTTCCAAAAACGGAACTGCGGTATCGCCGCCCAATGATGCGTACGCTTCCAGGAACGCGGTGCGCTCAGGGGCGCTTCCGTCGCGCAACATCGGGCCTCGTAGCGCGCGCTCGATGCGGGGGAGCGATGCGCCGTATGATCGGCGTGAAAGGCCCAGAACCGCGCAAATTCGGATCGTACGGTCGTCGTCATCCAAGCAGCGCTCCAGGGCCTGCATGGAGCCCGGCGATCCAACGTCCGCCAGGGCCGCGGCCGCACTACGTCGCACCTCGACGTTGCTCGATTCGAGCAGCCTTATGATCGCCGCGACCGCGGGTACCAGCCGTAGTTCGCCGGCGCGGCGTGCCGCCTCCAGCGCAACCATCTCGTCGGCGCTATCGATAAGAAGTATCAGCTCCGCCGTGCTGGTGACGGCCAGGCGACTCGCGGCCGCGTTCAGCAGCGGGCGCAATTCTGCGTTTTGTGTGCGTACCAGATGAGCTACGAGAGGAGCCAGAGCGCGACCATCCAGCCGCGCCAACAGCGCGGCAAGGTCATCGTGCGCCGGGATGGCGCGTGCCTCCTCCAGGGTCGCGAGTAGCTGGTCCAGAACCTGGGGATCACTCATGTGCCGCACCAGATCATTCAGGCGAGCCCGGTGGGCCGGCAGTAGCGTCTCGGCGCCCGCGAGCGCGGCAGCGGCTGCTTCCTGAAGCAGATACGTCACGGATTGGAATTGCAGCGTCGAGAGCAGCGTGATCAATAGCGACTCGAGATTTCCGCAAATCTCCTCGCGCACGTCGGCGTCGTCCTCGGCTTCAAACGTGTCGAGCAACGCCGCGATTACCGACGGGCGCAGATCACCGCTGAAGTCTTCGCGGATCGCGTTCTGCAGGTACGCGATCTCGGCTTCCTCCAGAAAATAGAGCGACGGATCAAAATCAGCGATGCGCGCGAATGGAGAAGCGCCCGCGCCATACACACCCGCGTCGCTCTCCTGATCCGGACGCGCTTTTATCTCTCCCGTTCTGGCACCGCCGCGCAGCAAATCGGCGCCCGGTGCATCCTGACCATCCATCCCCGCTTCGACGTAGCCGTAGCCCAGGTGCGCAAAGTCGCACTCCCAGAACAACGTCACCAGGTCATCGTCATCCGAGCCGCGATTGCGCGTCGTTTTGAGCGCGTCGAGAAACTTGACCAGATCCCGCCCTTCGAATCCACTGCGGATCTCA
>JBBSHV010000118.1:0-7835 GCA_038232435.1 Gemmatimonadales bacterium
CGCCCTCAGGTGTGATGAAGCCGAAGCCCTTGTCGTCGTTGAACCACTTTACTGTGCCTGTCGTACGCATTTCCCTACTCCATGGTGTTTGATGGTCGGAGTGCGGGTATGCCGTACAGACCGACTGCAGTGTTCGTGATCAAAACCCTCACGGTGGGTTCCCCGGACCGCCTTCGTGGCGGCAGCGACGTCGGGACAGCAGAAAAGGGACCCGCAATACCAGGCCCCCAGTCTTGTTCAAAACATTACGCACCCGACTGGCAGGTACGTGTCGCTTTGATGAATGTACCATCCCCGCCGCAAATAGCAAGGGGCAATTTTAAGGCAAGTTCAAGACAGCTCAAAGCGGGCTCGGTGAGCCCAAAATGGCAAAGTCGGACCGGCCGCGCGGCTCGGCCGGACAGCTCGGGTTGTGCCAGCCCCAGTTGCTGCGTATGCTCGACACATGCGACCATCCCAATTAGCCTCTGCATTAACGTCCGCCGCACTCGCGCTGACCGCTCTTGCGGGGTGCGCGCCTCAGGGCACCGTGGTGACTGCTGCTTCCCCCGCAACTCGCTCCGGCGCTGGTACTGCAACATTGCCACCCGCCCTCGCCGCCATCGACTCGGCGCAGATTCGGCGGGATCTGTTCGCGTTGGCGAGCGATTCGATGCGCGGGCGTGAGGCTGGAACGCTGGACGAGCTGCGCGCCGCGGCGTGGACGGCGGCGCGTGCGCGTGAGGCTGGGCTGCAGCCCGCGGGCGATGATGGCAGTTACTTCCAGTTCTGGCCGATGCGGCGCATTCGGCCGGCGGAAGCGAGCCGCGTTCTGGTCGACGGTGCTCCGCTGGACGTATGGCGCGAGGCCGCGATCGTCGCTCCAGTCAACGCCGCACTCGACCTCCCGATTGTCTGGGTGGGCGATGTCACGGGCGACGCGCTCTCGCGCATGGATCTGCACGGAAAGGCGGCGGCCGCGATGGTCCTCCCGCCCGCGCACCCGCCTGTTTCGTGGGTGAGTCTTCGCTCCTGGCGCTACACACGAGTGGCGCTGGCCGAGCGCGCGGCTGCATTGGTGAAGGCAGGTGCCGCGGCGATCGTGTTGGTGTCCGATGACTCCACCGATGCGCAGTTCATCCCCGTGTCTGTTCCGATGCGTCGTGGTGCATACAACGTGGACAGCACCGGTGCATCGGTACCGGCAGCACGGCCACCGGTGATCTGGGTGCCAGCGGCGTTGCGTGCGCGCATCGCGGCGGCCAGGCATATCGCGCTCGATCTTCGGGCTGAGAGTTTTGTGTATCCATCAGTGAACGTCGTCGCAAAGGTGCCGGGGACGGATGCTCGGCTACGTGATGAATACGTGCTGTTCAGCGGTCACACGGATCACGACGGCGTGCGCTTCCCGGTCGCGGGCGACTCCATATGGAACGGAGCCGATGATAACGCGACTGTAAGCGTTGCGCTTCTGGCAATCGGGCGCGCGTTCGCGAAGCAACCGGGTGAGCGTTCCGCACTGTTTGTGTGGCACGGGGCGGAGGAGCGCGGCTTGCTCGGCTCGCGCTGGTTCGCCGCGCATCCCACGGTGCCGCTGGCGTCAATCGTTGCGGTGTTGAACGGCGACATGATCGGACGCAACAATCCCGACAGCGCGGCCCTGCTCGGTAGCCAGCCGCCACATCGCAATTCAATTGCTCTGGTGCGGATGGCGCTAGATGCCAACGATCACGTTACCAGGTTCGTGATCGACAGCACTTGGGACAGGCCGTCACACCCGGAAGGATGGTACTTCAGGAGCGATCATCTGCCGTACGCGCGTGCGGGAGTGCCGTCGATATTCTTCACCACACTGCTACACCCCGATTATCACACGCCGCGGGATGAGGCATCGCGAATTGACGTTGGTAAGCTCACCAGAATGGCGCGATGGATGTATGCGACGGGATGGGAAGTCGCCAACGCCAGCGCGCGTCCGGCGGTCGATCCGGGATTCAAGCTGGAGCGGTAACGAGGCATGGCCCAAGCGTGAGTTATCCCAAGGATGAGATTGCAGCGCCGCCATCCGCACGCGCCGACGCGCAGTCGTTCGAAGTTGCGCGACTCTGGATTGCGGACGGCAGTCCGCGTGTGGCGCTCAGGGTAGACGTGTGGGACGATCCAGCCGCGTGGGGATTGCTCCTGGCCGACGTGGCTCGGCACATTGCCGCGGCGTACAATCAGTCCGCCGGACACGACGCGGCTGACGCACTCGAGCGTGTGCTGATAGGATTTCGCGCCGAGTTCGAGTTGCCGCCGGACGGCTTGTAAGCGCGAGAAAAAGCGACGTGGGACGGTCTCGCCCGAATCACGAGATCGCTTGCGGCACGCACTGGCGGCTCGGATCGGGTAGCTTTCAGTAGGTCCGTCCGTATCATCTTCTGTACCATTCACCACATAGCACACAATCGGACCGTTCGGTGCTACGTCAATACAACAAGGATCAGAGTGTCTTTTAGTAGTCTGAAGCTCCACCCAAATCTTCTCAAAGGGATCAAGGAATTAGGGTTCGCGCGTCCCACACCGATTCAACTGGACGCGATCCCGCCGGCGATGGAAGGGCGCGACGTGCTTGCATGCGCGGCGACTGGCAGTGGCAAGACAGCGGCCTTTCTTCTTCCCATTCTTCATCAACTGATAGATCGTCCGCGCGGTACGACGCGCGCGCTGATCGTAACACCGACACGCGAGCTCGCCGCGCAGATCGTGGAGGATCTGAACGAGCTGGCGATACATACACCCATCACCGCGGCGTCCGTGTTCGGCGGCGTCGGGATGGGGCCGCAGGAGCACGCATTCCGGAGCGGTGTGGATGTAATCGTCGCGACACCGGGGCGTTTGCTGGATCATCTGAGGCATGCGTACGCGAAGCTCGACGGTCTGGAGTATCTGGTGCTGGACGAGGCGGACAGAATGCTGGACATGGGTTTTCTGCCGGAGATTCGCCGCCTGCTTCGCATGTTGCCGGTAAAGCGACAAACGCTCTTTTTCAGCGCAACGATGCCAGCGCCGATTGTGACGCTCACGCGCGAGCTGCTCAAGAATCCTGCGATGATCCGTATCGAGCGGCAGTCCGCTCCGGCTACTGGCATCACGCAAGCTGTGTATCCAGTGTCGCAAGAGCTCAAGGCCGCGCTCTTCCTGGAGCTGCTCAAGCGCGATGAGATGCAGGAGGTGCTCGTCTTCACGCGAACGAAACACCGCGCCAACCGGTTGCAGGCGTATCTCGCGCGCAACGGAATCAATGCTGAGCGAATCCACGGCAACAGATCGCAGACGCAGCGCACGGCCGCGCTCGCCGGTTTCAAGAATGGCACGTATCGCGTGTTAGTGGCGACGGACATCGCGGCGCGCGGCATCGACGTCGAGGAGCTTGGTCATGTAGTGAACTTCGACGTTCCAATGGTTCCGGAGGACTACATCCACCGCGTCGGTCGTACCGGACGCGCGGAAGCCACCGGTGACGCTTTCACCTTTGTCGCGCCGGAAGAAGAAGGCGAGCTAAAGGACATCGAGAAGGCAATCGGCAAGCGTCTTCCGCGCGTGATTCTTCCCGACTTCGACTACGCCGCACGCGCGGAGCAGAAGCTGGAAGTACCGTTGGCCGAGCGCATCGCGGTGATTCGCGCGAAGAAGGCCGAGGATCGCGCGCGCGCAAAGGCCAAGGAACAGCGGCGCGCGGGACAGGGCGCGGCAGGTGCACCCAAGGCAAAGGCAACGTCACACTCGCAGTCACAACCGCAGGGCAAGGGATCTTCCAGCGGCAGCGCACCGTCCAGCAGACGCGGCGTGGGGCGTAACCAGGCAAGATCTGGCAACACCGGTAACAGCGGCAGATCCCGGTAGACCCCAGAAGTCGGCTCAGCGCGGAATAGCGACCACGCGGTTCAGGCCAGCGCAAATTGGTGGATGTTCGGTAAAGCAACTGGTTCAGAAGCCGTACAGCTTCTCCCTGTCGCGATAGCGGCCGAGCACTCGCATACGGTGAGACGCGTCACACGACGTCGCATGCGACAGGGCTCGCCGTGCTCAATTACGCCGTTTAGAGTTATTGCTTATGCGAGACGGTGAAACTCCGGAGAAAGCTCCAGACATCTACGGCATCGTAACCCTCGACGATGCCGAGTGTCGCGAGATACTCACGCGACAGCGCATGTGCGTGCTTGCGACGAGCGACGATGACCAGCCGTACGCGGTTCCCATCTTCTACGGCTTCGATGGGGTGACGATCTATCTCGGGATCGCGGAGGGGCGTAAGACGCAGGTGCTCGAGAACAACCCGCGGCTCTGCATCACGGTCGCCGAAGTCGGTCCAGGCGACAGTTGGCGTTCGGTGCTGGTGATGGGACGCGCTGAGTGGATCACGGACGGTCCGGAACGCACAGAAGCAATCAAGGTTATGATGGAGCACAATCGCCGACCGGAACGACAGACGCAGACGCCAGCATCAGCATCAGCCGCTTCTCCTTCAACCGCAGCAGCATCGCTGCAGCGACATCGACGTGGCCGTATGCTGCGAATCGCGGATGCTCAGATCACAGGCCGCGCGAAGGGCTGAGCTATCGCCGCTCCGCTCTCTCCGTCCGGTGCGGGATCCCGTGCACGCGTATCAGGCATATCACGTGTATCGCTATGGATCCTGGCAGCCATCTTTGTTATCGCGGGAGCGCTGCACTTTGCTATTCCCGGTAGCTATACGCAGATTGTGCCGCGCTGGCTTCCCGCGCCGAGGCTGCTGGTATACGTGAGTGGCGTGTTCGAGATGCTCGGCGGGATCGGGTTGCTCGTCCCATGGGTGCGTCGATGGGCGGCGTGGGGGCTCATCGCCTTGTTGATAGCGGTATTTCCCGCGAACATTCAGATGTTACAGGCGGCGCATGCGGCCGCTGCGTCAGGTTGGACGCAAGCGCTGCTGTGGCTCCGCCTCCCGCTACAGCCGCTGCTGATGTGGTGGGTGTACCGGAGCGCAATCGTGTGATACTATATCATCCGTCCAGAATCGCTCACCCCAAACATCAGCACACCAGGATCGCACATGACCATCGCCCAGACGCTCCTTCCCGAATTTGATCACGAGATGGCAACCACTCGCACAATGCTGGAGCGAGTGCCCGGTGGCAAAGACGACTGGAAGCCACATGAGAAGTCGATGCCTCTGGGATTCCTCGCCAGTCACATCGCGACACTTCCGGTGTATGCCGTCACTACGCTGCGGCAGCCGGAGCTGGACTTCGCATCGCCGGACGCCGCGAAGTACAGGGTACCCGCGTTCGAATCCACGGAGGACCGACTCGCCGCGTTCGATGCGAACGTGAAGAGCGCGCGCGAAGCGATCGAAATGACACCCGACGCCGGTATGACCGTTCCCTGGTCGCTCAAGAACGGCGACCAGACGTTCTTCTCGCTTCCGCGCGTCGCGGTGCTCCGATCCTTTTTCATGAATCATCTCATCCATCACCGCGCGCAGCTCGGCGTGTATCTTCGTATGCTGGACGTGCCGCTCCCCTCGGTGTATGGACCGTCGGCAGATACACCCGTCTGAGCAGTACTCACTTCCAACACCCACGATCAGGTGGCATGAACTACATCGCTCCCACTCGTCCCGCGCAGTCGGAATACGCGCCGTTCTACAGCGGATACATAGAGTCAGTCCCCGACGGCGACGTGATCCGCTACCTGTCGGCCCAACTCGCCGATGTCGAGGGACTGCTCGGCCATCTTCCGGATGAGCAGGCAAATGCGCGATACGCGCCGGATAAGTGGAGCGTGAAGGAAGTGCTGGATCACATGTCAGACACCGAGCGAGTGCTGTCGTACCGACTGCTGCGTGCAGCACGTGGGGACGCCACGCCACTGGCTGGATTTGACCAGGATGACTATGTTCGCGCCGCTCAGTCCGGACGGCGCACGATTGGAGATTTGCTGAACGAGTTCCGGACTGTGAGAGCGAGTACGTTATCACTCGTCACGGGAATGAACCAGGCGGCGTGGGACCAGAGCTGCGTCGTCAACAATGCCACGGTCAGTTCCAGAGCGCTGGTGTATATAATCGCGGGCCACTCCGCGCATCACACAAGGGTGTTGCGCGAACGGTACGGGATCGCTGGAGCTGGTACTCCGGCACCATTGCCACCGCTCTAGCTCGACAGGATCGTCATGCTCCTCGGAAATATCGCCAAATGGCGCAATCAGCTGATGCAGACGCTGCAGGGGTGGACCACCGAGGAGCGCACGATCCGCGGCTTTTCCGTCAAAGTTGTTAATAGTCGCCCTGACATCGATACCGATGCGGTATTCCGTCGCATGGACACCGCACTCGGCCTCATCCATACGTATCAGCCTCGTGCGTTCAGACGGATGCAGCATGACTTCGAGCGCATTCTGGTGCAACGCTTTCCATGTAGAGCGGCGTACTTCCCCGATTCGCGCACCTGCTTGACTGAACTCACGTTCTCTGTGAACCCGCAGTTTACCGAAGCGCAGGTAGCATCGTCCATCGTGCACGAAGGGGTTCACGCGCGCGTGCGGCAGATGTGTGCCACGTATGAGCCCGATCGACTACCGCGGGAAGAGCGGCTGTGCCGAAAGGCCGAGCTCGATTTCGGACTTGCCGTGCCAGGCGGCGAACCTGTCGTGATGCGCGCCTTGGAGTCGCTCGCGCTCGCGGATGAAGATGTCGCGCCGGCTATCGACTGGACGGAGGCACAGCGCAGGGTGGCCGGGGCAGATGCCGCCAATGCAGCCGGTGATATGAAGTGAAATGTTTCGTGATGGCAGAGTTACTGCGTTAGATCGCGGTATGTCACGAGCATTCGTCAACGAGGACGCTGGGCCGTGGGGTGACCCTTCGCGTCGCTTTGTGCTCCCACCGCGCGATGATCCTGGCTTCGACGCCGCAGCCGCCGAGGCGATGCTCGAGGCGGCGCGCACCGGCGACACAGGGAGCGCCGAGATGGTGACTGGTTACTACTGGGGCGAGCCGCGTCTACGCCCGCACGTGCAACACATCCTGGCGCGAGCGCGCTCCGATCGGGATGACCGACTGGAGCAATTGGCCGAACGTTTCCTCCGGTAACAATAAATGCGCATTGCCCGATTGATCCGTGTTGCAACACACATAGTTGTAACACACACAGTGATAGTGGTCACCGCCTGTGCCGGCAACACCGAGCAGAAGCCAGCGGGCTCAAGCGCGGCCAGAAATACGGCCACGGATATGGCCAGTGGTACGATCCGAAGCGACACGATTGCATCGTCGGGCCTATCCGGTGTCGCACCGGCGCCGCATGTCGACAGTGACAGCGCTCATGCGGGTACTGACCCTGCCACGTGGACCATTACCGCAGGCGGGCTCGGTCCGGTGCGAGCTGGGATGACTGTGGCGCAAGCGCGTGCCGCTCTCGGTGGCGAGCTTACAGTGACTGGGAGCGCACCAGCTTGCGGTTACGCCGCGTCGCGCCATTTACCGGCGGGCGTCAACTTCATGATCACCGACGGAAAGATTGCGCGCGTGCAGGTGTTGCGCGGCTCGGTCGCGACCGCGGCGGGCGCACGGATCGGCGATTCGGAGCAGCGTGTCCGCGAGTTGTACGCGGGGCATGTCGCCAGCAGCCCGCACAAGTACACCAACGGTCACTATCTCACCGTCACGCCGGAGAGCACCGCGGACAGCAGCATGAGAATCGTCTTCGAAACCGATGGCTCGCGCGTGACCGTTTACCGATCCGGCATGCTACCGCAGGTGGAGTGGGTGGAGGGGTGCTCCTGATTCCGCGGCCGCACGATCACCACATTCATTGCGCCGATTGTCGCACTAG
>JBBSHV010000119.1:0-7776 GCA_038232435.1 Gemmatimonadales bacterium
AAGCGGAATCGCGTTTAGCTCCTCGCCCGCCTGGTACTCTCGGCGCCCTTCTGGAACGATGAGCAGTGCGTTCGCGCGCGCCATGGACATGAGCGCACCGGAGCTCTGGGTCCCGGTGAGCCGAGCACACAGGCGACCGTCCCGCGGCGTTAGAATGACGCGCAGAAAGTGCGTCAAGTCGCCGCTCACCGTCACGGGTTCTTCTAGAACAACGCGCGACGGAAGCGGGAACAGGCGCGTGTGGCCGCACATTTTGAGAATCGCCGGACGGACGTACAGCTCGAACGTCACCATCGCGGATACCGGGTTTCCGGCGAGCCCGATCCACGGTCGCCCATCCACGACACCGAAGGCCAGCGGGCCGCCAGGTCTGATGCGCACGCGCCAGAACTTGATGTCGGCACCAAGTTCTGCCAGCACTGTGCGCGTGTAGTCCCGGTCGCCAACTGAGATTCCGCCGGTGGTCACGAGCAGATCGGAACCGCGTGCCGCCTCGATCCGTTCACGCAACGCCTGGGGATCATCCGCCGCAATCCCCATGTCTCGCGGCAGCGCGCCAGCCTCGCGCACGAGCGCGGGGAGCGAGTAGCTGCTGGATGAAATGATGCGCTGACCCGCGAGCACCGAGGCAAATCTGTCCAGCATCACCAGCTCATCGCCCGAAGAGACGATGCCCACGGTCGGCTGGCGGTAGATCGTTACATGGGCGGCGCCCGCCGATGCGAGCACACCTATCAGACCGGGAGTCACCACGTCGCCTGGGTTTCCTAGAGTATCGCCTTCGCGGTAATCCTCGCCCAGCGGACGAATGTTCTTGTTTGCGTCGCGAGTGTTGCGGATCTCGACTGCCTCGTCACCTCGATCGGTGTCTTCGATGCGTATCACAGTATCCGCGCCGTCCGGTACCGGTGCGCCGGTCATGATCTTCATCGCCTCGCCGGCGCCGATTCCATCCTGCGATCTTGCTCCGGCGGGGACCTCGTCGATAACGCGCAGCCGCACTGGAGCAGTTGCGACATCGACCGCGCGAACGGCGTAACCGTCCATTGATGCGTTCCGCCACAGGGGCAGACTTACCGGTGCGACCACCCGTTCGGCCAGAACGAATCCCAGCGCGGCGGAAAGTGGAACACGCTCCGTGGTCAGCGTGTCGATGTGCTCGAGAATGCGCGCCGAAGCCTCGGCCGCTCCGATCATGAAAAGTGCTTGGCTCAAAGTGCTTGGCTCAAAGTGGCTGGCTCAAAATACCTGGCTCATCGGCCGATGTCGTTGCCGGATCTACTGATGATATGCAGCGAGTGCCGCGGCGATACTGTCCGCCGTTCGCGTGACGGAGTCCGACGGTGTCGTGTACTTGTTACAGAGCGCGCTGAATATCAAGCGTCGTCCTGATGCGTCCGTCACGTAGCCGGACAGCGAACGCACCCACTGAATCGAGCCCGTCTTTGCGTGCACGTTGTTGGCAGCCGGAGTGCCACGCATGCGACGCGCGATGGTTCCATCGACGCCGGCGATCGGAAGGGCGTAATAGTAAACGCTGAAGTCCGGACTCGACTGCATGCGATCCAGAATCCGCACAAGGGTTTCAGGCGAGACGAGGTCCGCGCGTGACAGCCCGCTGCCGTCATGCAGAATGTAGCCGTCGCGCGGAATTCCCCAGCTCGCCAACTGGCGCGAGACGACCGCGAGGCCACTGTCCGCTGTCCCAACTCCGGTGCGCTCGAGGCCGACCGTGCGCAGCAGCACCTCTCCAATCTGATTCTGCGACGGCTTGAGAAAGTACGGCAGAATCTCGCGCAACGGGATCGAGTTGATCACAAATACCGTGTCGAGCTTCACAGCGTCGCGTGGCGCGACGCTGTCCGCGACCCCCCTCTCCGCACGCACTCCGCGCGCACGGAGCGACGAATCGAGGACGGCCAGGTAGTCGTGCGTCGGCCGTGCCGCTGGAAATGACTTCACACTGTCACCGGCCGCCGTGTGCACCAGTGCGCGCGACATCCCCTCGTTAAAGAGAAGCTCATCGACGCCCGCGCCATAGTCATATCCCAGGTCGCCCCAGGCCCAACCTTCGCCCACGGGCGAGCCGGGGAAGTTGTCCGCGCCGGAGTAGATGTAGCCCGTGATGGAGCGAATTCCATGGGCAACGAGCGAGTCGGCGAGCTGCCCCATTGCGACGTGCGCATCGCCACGCACGTGGTCACTCAGCGTTGGGTCGCCGCGCCCCGTGACGACGAGATCGCCGTTGAGAACCCCGTTCTGAACCGGGCCGTGTGCGGCGAACGTCGTCCGGAATCGATAGTCTGCTCCGAGCTGCGTCAGAGCAACGGCGGATGTGACAATCTTCATGTTCGACGCCGGCACCATGAGCTTAGCGGCGTTGTGCGCGTACACAGTGTCGTTCTGCGTGGGATCAACCACCAGCACGGCCCAATCGGCGGTGCGAAACATCGGTCGCATTACAAGTGAGTCGATGGTGTGACGCAGCCTCGCGCGCGCGGAGGCTCGGCTCGGTGTCGGCGCCCCGCCCGCGCTGCCGCTGGGTGCGCATGCAAGCGCTGCCGTTGCGCAACTGAGCGCCAACGCGATGGTAATTGCGCGGAACGATCCGAGCGCGTCAACACCAGCGTCAATACGAGCTTCAATCTGCTGCATATGTCACCCTGAGCGATTCGTCTTCCGCAATCGAGACTGACGTCACGCGAACACAGTCGCCGAGTGCTTGGTGCAATGCTTGCTGCACGTGATCAAAGATAAATCTGGCAAGGTTTTCTCCGGACGGGATCAACTTGCCGTCGGCGAACTCGGCAATGTCGAGATTGATGTTGCGGTGATCGAACCGCTGGCGAACCTCGCGCCGCAGCACTTCGTCCAGTATACCGAGATCGACAATGAAGCCGGTGTTCGGATCAATGTCGCCGCCTACGGTCACGTCACACGTATAGCTATGCCCGTGATAATGCGGCCAGGCGCACGCGCCGAATGTGGCTTCGTTTCTCGCGTCGTCCCACTCCGGACGGCGGTAACGATGCGCAGCCGCAAAGGTGACGCGGCGTGTAAGAGTGCAATGAGGCATAGAACATCAATTTGCACCCTCGGTCGCGTCCACCGCCATCCATCATCACGTATCAAACGTCGTCGCGTACAGCACATCGTTGGAGCGACCGGCGGTCGCCCCAACAAATCAAAACGAATCGGACGGCGTGTTGCTGATCGGGCCCCGCTCGCCGGTTCCTTCGGGGGTCGGGCTCTCGGGTGGGATCCATGGGACACCATCTTCGATCGCTTGCTGCCGATCGGTGGTCCCGGTGAACTCCGCCTCTGGATCCGTGGCCATGTTGCGGTCGGTGTCGCTTCGCTGCGGCAGCGACTGATTCGAGACCGTCATCTCCGTGTCTTCCTCGAACGCAACGCTCTCGTCCGCGCCTTCGGGATTGAGCGATCTCCGCAGCGGATCGACGAGGAGCTGACTCTCCACTCTCTCGATACCAATGCGGTCCCCCACGATTCGCTCGGCGATGCGCTTCTCGGCATCGGTGCCGACACGTCCGGCGAGAATGACTTTGCTTCCCTGAACGTGGATATTTATGTCGTCTGGATCGATCGACTCGTTGTCCCTGAGCACCTCGCGAACGAGCTGTCTCAGCTCGTCCTCGTCCAGGTCGTCCAGATCAAAAATGTCTTCGTAGTCGTGTGCCATGATAAGCCTCCGTGCCGGCCCACCGTGCAAGGCCAGTGCCCGTGACCTTGCGCCTACCTGAAGAGCGGCACCGCCAGCCCAGCCGTGTAGCTCAAGTTGGACCGGTAGCCGCTGCGCGCGGTGCCGCTGCCGAGCAGGGGATCCGTGCCGCCCGCCGGCGCAGTGAAGTAGGCCGAGGGGTAGTGATTCTGATACAGTGTGTTTCCCACCATCAGCCGGATCTCGTACGAATTTCCTGGCACGATGCGCAGCCCGGCGTCGGCGGTGATGGCGAACTGGGTCCCAAACTTGTACGGGTCCTTGCCTCCCGTGGAAGGCTGCGACGCAGACGCGACGCCAAGCCCCACGGCTATCACGGGAATCACGCCGTGCCAACTCTTCTGGCCGGTGAGATTGAGCGCGAAGCCCAGATCCGCGATATAGAGCGCCACGCTCTGATCGCCTAGGGAGCGGGTCGCGGCTGGAAGCGCGGCGTCGAAAGCCATTCGATGCGACGAGACGCGCTGGGCCCGGGCAAAGAATTCCGCCGGTCCACTCACCGGGATATCGTACCGCAGACCGATGAGGGCGCCACCGCGCGGGGTTGCACCGATCTCATCCTGCTGGGCATCGAAATAGCCGCCAAGGACGGTGATGTGCTGCGACGGCTTCACATCACGAAATGGACTCGCGGGGGGTCTATGACCAACAACGGTTATATCCTGTGCGGCGAGCGGGGCTGAAAGTACGAGCGCCGTCGCGAGCGATATAGCGAGCGACAGCGCAGAAAAAATCTTTGGCATGGCTTAAAGTTTAGCGACCGTCGCGCGCCGCCTGGGCGTCGAGACGGAAAAGGTCAGCGCCGGTCATCTCCGGCGGCGTGTCAATGCCGAGCATTGTGAGGATCGTGGGGCCGACGTCGCACAGCGCGCCGCCATTGCGGACCGCGGGCTCACCACCCTCCGGATCAACGAAAACGATCGGCACCGGATTGCTCGTGTGCGACGTGTGCGGACCACCAGTCTCGGGATCGATCATCATCTCCGCGTTGCCGTGATCCGAGGTGATGAGAAGGCGCGTCCCGGAGCGCCGTGCGCTCTCCAAAATGCGCGCAAGACAACGGTCCACCGTCTCCACCGCCGCGATTGTCGCGGCCATGGACCCGGTATGACCCACCATGTCGGCGTTGGCGAAGTTGCACAGCGTGAAGTCGCGTCCGCCCTCCTCCATCGAATTGCAAAACACGTCCGTGATGCCGGACGCGCTCATCTCGGGCGCGAGATCGTACGTTGCCACCTTCTGACTTGGAACGAGGATGCGCTCTTCTCCAGGATAGGGCGGCTCCACGCCGCCATTGAAGAAGTAAGTCACGTGCGGGTACTTTTCGGTTTCCGCCGTTTTGAGCATGCTCTTTCCGGCTTCCGACACGACCTCGGCCACAATCCGCGACATGGAGAATGGCGCGAAGGCAACCGGCACGCCGAAGGTAGCGTCGTACTCCGTGAGCGTAGTGACCGCGAGCGATGGCCGCGCGGAGATGTCGAATCCGGCGAAGTTGGGGTCGATGAGCGCACGCACCATCTGCCGCATTCGGTCGGAGCGATAGTTGAAGCAGATCACCGCATCACCGTCGCGCATGGGTGCTACCGGCTCACCGTCGTGCTCGATCACAACGGGGATGATGAACTCATCGGTGACCCCCGCATTGTACGCCGCCTGGATTACATCCACTGGATCACCGCTGCGCGGCCCGATCCCATCAACCGCCGCGCGATACGCCAGCTCCAGGCGCTGCCAGCGTTGGTCCCGGTCCATACCGTAATAGCGCCCACCGATACTCGCGACCGTAGCACGGCCGCGCGCATACGCCATCAACTTGCGTAAATACCCGAGCCCCGACTGGGGCAGGGTATCCCGCCCGTCGGTCATCAGCTGCAGCGCGACCCGCGACACGCCTTCGCGCTCGGCCATATCCACAAGCGCGTACAGGTGCGCATCAATTCCGTGCACGCCGCCTTCGCCGAGTAGCCCCATGAGGTGGAGCGTGCCGCCGGTCCGCTTGACGGTCTCGCAGGCAGCCAGCAGGGCGGGGTTCTTGAAAAAGGACCCATCCGCGACGGCCGCGTTGATGCGCACCAGATCCTGAAGCACCACGCGTCCCGCGCCGAGGTTGAGATGCCCGACCTCGCTGTTACCCATCTGCCCCGCGGGCAGTCCGACTCGTATCCCGGACGCCTCGAGCAGCGAGCGCGACCGGAGCTTCGACAAATTGTCCCAGGTGGGCGTGTGCGCGAGCGCAATTGCGTTTCCTTCGCGATTCGCTCGGTATCCCCACCCGTCCAACACGATCAGCGCAACGGGCCGACCTGACGCTGAAGCCATTTTCGCCCGTTGTGTGTAGAATAACTAGCCTGGAGACCGTCTAATCTATGCGACCCACTCTCATGCGTCACCTGTGCACTTTTCCCGTGGCCGCTTCGCTCCTTGCTGTAGCGTTTTCCGGTACGACGACGGCGCTCTCGGCGCAGGCTGCCGGCGAGCCTGCCACGCAGATCGCGGCCCAGACCGCCACGCAAACCCAAGCCGCGACGTCGGTGGGCAGCTACAATGTTGCCAAGGCGACACAGCTCCGCAGTGCGCCTGACGCCACAGCGCTGGGCCAACTTCGGGCCGGTAGCAACGTCGAGGTGATTTCGCGCGCACGCGGGTGGGCGCGCGTGAGGACCGAAGGGTGGGTGCAGGAGGCCGATCTCACGCCGGCAGACTCCGCCTTCCGAGCCAATCTCAGCGCCGCGGACATTCGCTCCGACCCACTGGCAGCGCGCGGGAAAATGGTTCAATGGACCGTAGAATTTGTAGCGCTGCAGACAGCTGATCCCTTACGGCACGGTCTGGCGGATGAGGAGCCGTACATGCTCGCCCGCGGCCCCTCGAGCGAGAATAGCCTACTTTATCTAGTTGTTCCACCGTCATTGATGACGACCGCGCGTGCGCTCCAGCCGCTCGCCAAGGTCGCCGTCACCGCCCGTGTTCGCGATGGCCGCAGTGAACCCGTCGGTGTTCCGATCCTAGACCTCCAGACTATCCGCCGCATCCAGTGACCGAGACCGCCAAAACACCATCCTCGCCATCCGATCGCCGCGCGGAGTCGCGCGGCCCGGACAGGCGCCGCGAAGGCTGGCATTCGTTCCGCACAGCCTATCCCAAGTTTCTGGGCGTGGCCGCTGTGCTGTTTCTGTTGATGCTTGCCGCGGACATGTGGCTGGGTTATCGCAGGCAACAGTACAATGTCGAGATCAATCATCTTCGCGCCAACATGACGGACGCGGAGCGGAAGAAGAGCGACATCGTGGTCGAGTCCGAGCAGGACAAGCTGCGCATGGCGCTGGAGCTTGCCAAGCGTCAGGCACACGTCGACCCGCATCTACATCTGGCAATAGCGGTCGATAGTGGGCTCATGTATCTGGAGCGAGACGGCGCGATGTTGCGCGTCATGCGCGTTGCGCTGGCGCCGGCCAGGGTTCCGGCGACCGGGGCGACCGGGGCGAAAACCACCGGCGACACCACCGCCGCGACGCTACCTCTGGGCGAGCGTACCGTTCAGCAGATTGTGGATGGGCCTCAGCCCGCTCTGGTTCTGAATGGTGACGCACGGATCTACGCCGGCAGCGATAGTGGTACGGTGGCGGCCGGAAATGTGCGCGCGAATGATGCCGACCTCCGTGCAATTCTTCCAAATGTGAGCGCGGGAATGCCCGTGTACTTTTACTGATGGTCAAATTTTTTAGCCACGGGCGCGCCATCGCCTGGACACTCATTATCGGTATCGTGCTCGCCGTCGGCCTTAGCGTGAAGCTGCTCAAGGACACAGCCGAGCTGCGTTTTCAGCGTGATGTCAACCGTATGGTGTTCAACGACAACCTGGGCGTCCTGGATGAGCTTCGCGCGCGCAGCGGCACGGAGACAGATAGCATGCGCAAGCTGCTCGAGGCTCCGCCAACGGCCGCGGCCAACGCACCGTATCTGGTCGTCAGCATCGCGGACCACCGCCTGTGGTACAAGCAGGGCGACAGCGTGCTCTTCACCGCTCCGGTTGC
>JBBSHV010000120.1:0-7737 GCA_038232435.1 Gemmatimonadales bacterium
CATTGTTCGGGGCAGCCACTGGTTTGATTCGCGAGGCAACGAAACCGAAGTCTACAGATCGGGACGGAGCTCCTCCGCACCGTTGAGGTAGACGTGGCGAACTGTCGCATCGCATGGCACTTCGAGATGAAGCAAAACGCGCACGACGCGTTCCATCGCGCCGCGGACCGGAATTTCCACGCTGCACAGCATGGCCGCGTCGCTCCAGCCGAGGTCGCGCGCCGCTCGGGCCGGAAACTCGCTCGTGAGGTCGGGTGTGACGGTGAAGAATGCGCTGACGACGTGAGCGGATGTCGCGCAGTTTCGGTCCAGTAACTCGCTCAGAAGTTCGCGCGTGACAGTCCGGACCAGATCGGACTCGTCGCGATCAACCCGAGTCGCTCCGCGCACGCCGCGTATGCGCGTAGCGCTCATGTGATGCTCATCGGCTACTCATTCAGCGGATGATCGGGTCGGGCATGGCGTAGCGTCCGGCGGTTCGCACTGCGCTTGCAATGGAACGGCGCGCGTTATCGAGATCGTCTTCTCGGCCATCCAGTGCCATGCGCGCGGTGCGGAAACGACGTCCCGACTCCACGGCAAAGAGTTGGCATAGCTCGAGCGCGCGGGTCGCTGTCGGCTCATCGCCACTTTCCAGCAACGACTGCGTGCGGGAGATTACGCACGCAGTGGCGAACAACTCGATCGCCATGTTGGCCAATCGCTCTACGACCAACTGCCGATCGACAATCTCCTTGCGGTATCGCCGGATCGCACGTTCCGCTGCCGCGCGAAGCTCGGCGACGTGCTTCTCCAGGTATTGCTTGTGCGTGTCCAGACGTCTGTCCAGCTGCACATCCAGCGTGGCGGAGGCGCCGAGTGCGCTGCGGACGCGGGTGGACGCAGCCTCACTCAGGAGTCCCAGGTTCTTGATGGGCGCGCGCAGTGCTGCGCTCAATCCTCTTAGCTCGCCCGACAACGTTTGCAACCCGTTCAGCGCGACAAAGAGACGGAGTATCTCGTTAGCGCCCTCGAAAATACGATTGATGCGGCTGTCGCGCAGATATCGCTCGTACGGATACGGCTTCACGAAGCCGCGTCCTCCGGCGATCTGCACCATCTCGTCAGCGGTGCGCCATACAAGCTCGCTCGCGAAGATCTTGTCGATCGCGGCCTCGAGCGACCAGTCTGCCTCGTCGCGCGTGGCGATGTTGACGAGTACGCCCAGCATTGCGTCGGCTGCGTAGATGTCGGACGCGATCGAGGCGAGCTTTCGCTGGGTGATCTCGAACGCGGCGAGTGGGCTTCCAAACTGCTCACGCTGCTCCGCGTACCGCGCCATCTCCTGGAAGATGTGCTTAGTGCCGCCGGTGCATCCCGCCGCGAGCGACAGGCGCCCACCGTTGAGAACATTCACAGCGACAGCGAATCCTTTGCCAATCTCACCCAGCATGTTCTCGGCCGGCACGCGCAGGTTGTGATATTCGAGCTCCGCCTGCGTCGAGCCTCTGATGCCGAGCTTGTGAACGGTCTCAACGACCCGAAAGCCGGGCATGGCGGGCTCGATGAGGAACGCGGTTGGACGCATCACCATCTCACCCTTACGCTCCACCTCGGTCTGAGCAAACGTTGCGATAACAGCGGCGCGATGCCCGTTACCGATCCAGAGTTTGCGGCCGTTCAGCCTCCAGTGCGAGCCATCGTCGCTGAGCGTGGCGGTGGTGCGAATGTGCTGTGCGTCCGAGCCGACAGCGGGCTCTGTAAGCGCGTACGCCGCGAGGATATCTCCGCTCGCGAGGCCGGGTAACCAGCGTTCTTTCTGTTCCGCGTTTCCGTACAGCACGATCGCCTTGGAGCCAAGCCCGCAATGCACGCCGATGAATACACCGAGCGACGGATCGCTTGCGGCAACGGCCTCGAACACGCGGGCGTACGCGGTGGGCGAAAGCTCAAGGCCGCCGTAACGCTTGGGGATGGTCATCCCAAGAAAACCGTGCTTCCCCAGGGCTGCGATGACATCGTCGCCGATGGTCTCTTCCCGATCGAACCTGGCCGAATCGATGAGTCCGCCGAGACGATGTTGCATGAGCGCGACGAGGCGTTCGACGATTGCGGCCTCATCCGGGTTGGTCACATCCAGCGGCGGCGGATATGGAAAGATGAGGCTGCTGTATATCTTGCCTGCAAACACGCCGCGCGTGAACGATTCGCGCTTGGTACTCACAGGGATGTGCTATCCGATGCGCTACCCGCCGATGCGCGTGCGATGTCGAGTGCGCGGGGTGATGGCATGTCGCAGTAATCGCCATGACAGGCGAACGTTGCCGCGTATTCCGCGTCACCCAGTAAATGGCCAAAGGCTGACGGATAACGTGTGGCCATGTCGGCGAGCGACTTCATCACGGTCTCTGCGCGCGCACGATACGCGTCGTTGCCATCGTAATCGGCCAGCCGGAGTAGCAACTCAACCGCGAGCGAGGTTCCTGATGGAATGGCGTTGTCCATGACGTCTCGCGGACGAGTCACGAGCTGTTCTGCGCCCCTGGCGGTATCGAAGAAGGCATTGAGTTCAGCGTCCCAGAACTCGTCGTTCATGACCCGTACAAGATCGCGCGCCGCATCGATCCAACGCGGCTCCGGTGACTGCTCGAACATCGCCAGCATGCCGAGCGCCACGGCTGCCTGATCTTCCAGGAAGCCGGGGATGCGCGTGACGCCATCCTTGTGCGTGCGCATGACGCGGCCGTCGCGCACCATTGCGGTCAGGAGAAAGTCAGCGTTTGTGGCACCGAGCTGCGCGAAGTCATCGCGCGAGAAAGTACGCGCGGCTTCGACGACACCACGCAAGGCGAGTCCGTTCCACGATGCGAGGATCTTCTCGTCGCGGCCAGGCCAGACGCGCTGAGCACGCACGGCGTACAGCGAGTGTTTTGCGCGCCCGGTGGCGGCGACCATCGTATCGGGATCCATGTTCGCGCGAGCGGCAGCGACGCCGAGCTCGGCAGGGACGTGGAGAATGTTGCGTCCCTCGAAGTTTCCGCTGTTCGTCACGCCATAATATGTCTTTACAGCGGCGGAGTCACTCCCCAAAACGGAATCCAGCTCGGCCGCGTCCCACACGTAGAACTTTCCCTCTTCACCTTCGGAGTCCGCATCGAAGGATGAGAAGAAACCGCCCTCGGGCGAGGTCATCTCGCGAGCGAGCCACTCGATCGTTTCTTCGGTTACGCGACGGACCTCTTCATCTTTTGTGGCCTGAAATAGATGCGCGCCGAAGCGAATCAGGAGCGCGTTGTCGTACAACATCTTTTCAAAATGCGGTACCAGCCAACGCTCGTCCACCGAGTACCGGGCGAAGCCGCCGCCGATCTGATCGTAGATGCCGCCGCGCGCCATCTTGATGAAGCTGTCGTGCGCCATCTCCAACGCAGGCTGATCGCCCGTGCGGGCCCAGTGGCGCAGGAGAAAGTCCAGCACCATTGTTGGCGGGAACTTGGGTGCGCCCTCCAGGCCGCCGTTGCGCGCGTCGTACTGGCGCGCTACACCGCGGTAGGCTGAGTCCAACGCCCGCTCGTCCAGTTTGGCCTCACTGGTTGGTTCCGGGCGCACCGCGTCGTAGATGCGGCGGACGGAAGCGGCACTGGAGGAGACGCTCTCCCTCCGATTCTGGTATGTATCGGCGACGGCCTGGAGCACTCGCGTGAATGACGGCATTCCCTGACGGTCGGCCGGTGGAAAGTAGGTACCACCGTAGAACGGCTCGCCCTCAGGCGTGAGGAACACCGTCATGGGCCAGCCGCCGTGCCCCGTCATCGCCTGAACGGCGCGCATGTAGACGGAGTCCAGGTCGGGGCGCTCCTCGCGATCAACTTTGATGTTGACGAAGTTGTCGTTCATCACCGCGGCGACGGCCGGGTCCTCGAACGACTCGTGCGCCATCACGTGGCACCAGTGGCAGGCCGCGTAGCCTATGGAGAGGAGGATTGGCCTGTCCTCACTCTTTGCTCGCGCGAGGGCCTCGCTGTCCCATGGATACCAGTTCACGGGATTTTCGGCGTGCTGCAGCAGGTAGGGCGATGTCTCGCCCGCGAGATGGTTGGGCATGTGATCAAGATAGCCGGATGAGGCAGCCGAGTCGTCGCGGCCGGCCGCAAGCGCGCCGATTGACCGTTAAATTCGAAATCATGGCGACGATCGCGAAAGACCTGGACGAGTTCCTCATGCGGCACGAGTCGCGCATCGAGGAAGAGCTGTTTGATTTCCTGCGCATTCCGAGCGTGAGCGCGCAGCCGGCCCACAACTCCGACACTCGCGCAGCCGCGGAGTGGGTGAGAGGGGCGCTGGAGCGCGCGGGCCTGTCCGCCAGCATGTACGACACGCCCGGTCATCCCGTGGTGATTGGTGAATGGCGCGGTGCCAGCGAGAACGCGCCCACGGTGCTGGTTTATGGCCACTACGACGTGCAGCCGGCGGAGCCGCTGGACCTGTGGACGTCGCCGCCGTTCCAGCCTGAGGAGCGCGACGGACGGATCTACGCGCGTGGCTCGGTGGACGACAAGGGACAGCTCTTTCTGCACATCAAGGCGTTGGAGGCACATCTTGCCGAGCGCCGGCATCTGCCCTGCAACGTCGTTGTCATAGCGGAAGGCGAGGAAGAGGTCGGGAGTACCAATCTTGAGGCGTTCATCGAGCAGCATCGCGATCTGCTGGCGTGTGACGCGGTGGTAATCTCCGATTCGGCGATGTTCGCTGAGGGGATTCCGTCGATATTGTCGTCGCTGCGCGGACTGGCTTACTTTCAGATCGACGTCCAGGGGCCATCAGGCGATCTGCACTCGGGGATGTACGGCGGCGCTGTTGTGAATCCAGCGGCGGCGCTCGCGCGCATCATCGCATCGATGCACGACGACCGTGGCCGCGTCACCATCGAAGGTTTCTACGATGACGTGAGCTCGTTCGATCCGAAAGTGATCGAGGGGATGAAACAGCTTCCGTTCTCGGATGATCAGCTCAGGAGCGAGGTGGGCGTCTCAGCACTCGGCGGTGAGCAAGGATTCACATCCCTGGAAAAGCTGTGGACGCGGCCGACGTGCGAGGTGAACGGTCTCCTGTCCGGCTATACTGGCGATGGCGCCAAGACGGTGCTGCCTGCACAGGCGATGGCCAAGGTGAGCTGCAGGCTGGTCCCGAATCAAGATCCCGCAAAAATCGCTGAGCTGTTCGAGGCACATGTCGACAAGGTCACTCCCGCTGGTGTTTCGGCCAAGGTGAACTACCTGCACGGCGGCCGCCCGTGGCGCGCCGATCTGAGTGGTCCCATCTTCGACGCCGCTCGGCGTGCGCTCGAAGCCGCGTTCGGACGCGAGCCGGTAATCGTGGGAGAGGGCGGATCGATTCCAGTGGTGGGCGATTTTCAGCGCATTCTCGGAGCGCCAGTTCTGCTGGTAGGCTTCGGCCTGCCAGGCGAGAACGCGCACGCGCCGAACGAGTGGATGAGCGTCGAGAACTTCCGAATGGGCACCAAGGCAATGGCCGCGTTGTGGGATGAGTACGCGGCTGCACTGTCGTAACCCCGCACTGTCGTAACCCCGCACTGTCGTAACCCCGCCGTCGTGTAGTTTCCAGCGCTTTCCGGAGTTTCAATGGTCCGTCGTCTCGTCCAAGCCGCGGTGGCTTTACTCATCACCACTACCTCAGCGCACGCTCAGTCGCGCGACAGCACAGCCGTCACGACGATGGTGATCAGAGCGGCGCGACTCATTGACGGTACTGGAGCCGCGACCGTGCGCAACGGTGTCGTCGTAGTGCGTGGTGATTCGATCATCGCGGTTGGTAGCGCGGATCGGGTGGCGATTCCCGCAGGCGCACGCGTGATTGATCTGGGCAATGCCACACTGCTGCCCGGGTTCATTGATGCGCACACGCACATCATCGGGCGCGAGACGGAAGATCCAATGGCCGACCTCGCCGCCGTGAAGGATTACCCCGGCTACTCGGCCATTCTTGGCGCCGCAAACGCGGAGCGCACGCTGATGGCCGGGTTCACGACCATCAGAAATGTGGGCGCGCCCAGGTTCGAGGACATGGCGCTACGGCAGGCCGTGAACGAGGGCCGGGTTCCGGGACCCAGAATGCAGAATGCTGGGAGCGCGATCGGTATTACAGGCGGCCACTGCGATGAGAACGGCTTTGCGCCAGGACTGATGGACGGCGGCATAAAGGAGGGAATCGCAAACGGCGCTGACGAGGTCCGCGCGGCCGTACGATATGAAGTGAAGTACGGTGCCGATGTCATCAAGACATGCATGACCGGCGGTGTTCTATCCGAAGGCGACGCCGTGGGCGCGACGCAGTACAGTTACGAAGAGATGAAAGCGCTGGTGGACGAAGCGCACAAGCTCGACCGCAAGGTCGCCGCACACGCGCACGGCACGGAAGGAATCAAGATCGCCGTGCGCGCGGGCGTGAACAGCATCGAGCACGGCAGCTTCCTGGACGATGAGGGCGCGCGCATGATGGCCGAACGCGGCACGTATCTGGTTCCAACGTTGATGGCGGGAGAGAATGTGGGACGGATGGCCGAGAGCGGAGCGCTGAAAGGACTCCGTGCGCAGAAGGCGCTTGCGGCACGCGCCGGAATGCAGAACGCGTTGAAGTTCGCGCTCGCGCGCCACGTTCCGATCGCACTAGGTACCGACGCGAGCGTGATTCGTCATGGCACCAACGCGCACGAGTTCGCACTGATGGTGAAGTGGGGAGGAATGTCGCCCATGGACGCACTGGTCGCGGGAACCATGAGCGGTGCCAGGCTACTGGGCTGGGACAAGCAGATCGGCTCGCTCACGGTTGGAAAGCGTGCAGATGTCGTCGCGGTGCCGGGTGACCCGCTGGCGGACATCACTGCGACCGAGCATCCGCTGTTCGTGATGAAGGGCGGCAAGATTTACCGCGAAGCGGGTCGCGCGGCTACAACGCCGGCTACAACGCCGGCTACGGAGTAGCGCCGACTGCGCGGGAGGCGGAGGGGGAGGGCGCGTTTGCTCCAGCACTGGGTGGGTGGATCTGGCTGAAGGGAATGTTGAGGATGGGATACTCCGACCAGCCCGCATAGTCGAAGTGCCACCATTCGGCGTTGTAGACCGTGAACCCCTCCGCTTCCATCGCGTGTCGCAGGAGTGCGCGATGCCACCGCTCGAGGCTGGTACCTCCGGGATAGCTTGCGTACGCGCGATCCGATGTCTCGTCGTAGGTGCTGACCATGTTCACGGGCGCACCGGTCGCGAGGTCGTATAGCGACACGTCGGACGCGGCGCCGCGGTTGTGACGCGAGCCCTGGGCCGGATCGGCGACAAAGATCTTCTTGTCCTGCGGTACGGCGTCCCAGAAACTCCGCGTCACATACCACGGGCGGTAGCTGTCGTGGACGAGTATGCCGTACCCCATCTTCTCAAGACTGTGATGTGCTCGCACGAGCGCCTCGGCCGCGGGGCGCTCGAGGAATGCGCGCGCCTCCGGGTAGAGGCGTGTACCGAGGAAGTTGTTCGTGGTGGCGTAGCGGATCTCCAGGTGAATCGTGCTGTCCAGAGTCACGAGCTCGACCAGGTCCGGAGTGCGCAATCGCTTCGGTTCGATCGGTGGCGTTGCGGCGCGCGCCTCCCGCTCCAGGTCTGCTATCGGCCGCACCGGCGTGATTCGTAGCTGGTTTCCGGAGGCAGGCCCGATTGCACGGCGTGGGAACCATACCTTGCCGACGTAAAG
>JBBSHV010000121.1:0-7722 GCA_038232435.1 Gemmatimonadales bacterium
CGAGATCTTTCTCGAGCGCGTTGGCGCAACCGGCGTGGAGCCAGGGATGCACGGTCATGGTTGATTCGCCGTCCAAGCTATGGGCAATCGTGCGGCGAGAGTATCTGGAGCGCGTGCGCACTAAGTGGTTCATCATCAGCACGGTCTTCGGGCCGATCATTTTCTCGCTGCTCATCTTTCTGCCGCTTCTTCTGGCGAACCGGGAGACGGACCGGGGATCCCACAGATTGATTATCCTGGATGCTACAGGTACCAGTCTGGGACGGTATGTCGCAGGTGCGCTCGCTTCAGCACAGAGCGATGGTGAGCAAGCGGCACCGCCGGACGTGCAAGTCGTCTCCACTTCGGGACTTGCGGCTGCCCGCGCCTCCGCGACGCAGGATGTGACAATGCGATTGGCGAGCGGGTTTCTGGTGCTCGACTCGAGCACGGTACGCGGTGATAGCGCACGCTACGCGGGGCGCCGATCCGACTCACGCTCGGGGATGACAAGTGTCACCGAAGCTGTACGCGCTGGTCTGGTGGCGCTCAGCCTGGAGAGGCAGGGTGTGCCCACGGCAGCACTCGACAGCGTCGTATCGATGCATGCGCCCGTACTGAGTACGACGAGCATCGACGACACGGGCAAGAGCGCTGCGTCACCGGCGAAGGGAATACTGGCTTTCTTTGTAGCGTTCCTGCTGTACACCTCCATCCTGATCTACGGTCAGAGCATTCTGAGTGGCGTAATTGAAGAGAAGCTGTCGCGCGTGGCCGAGATCGTGATGTCGAGCGTGCGGCCCGAGACGCTGCTGGCGGGCAAGGTGCTGGGGGTGACCGCCGTTGGCGTCACGCAGCAGCTGCTCTGGATCCTCGGATCGATTCTGATCATCAGCGGACGTACGTACATCTTTGGCGCACCTTCCGGAGCGGCAGCTCGGCCCGCAGCAATCGGGAATGGCATGGCGTCAGGCGACTTCCTCACCGCCATGATCGCGACGCCGTGGAGCTGGGTACTCGTCGTGCTCCTCTTCTTCATACTGGGCTTCATCTTCTACGGCTCGCTGTACGCGGCCGTGGGGGCAACGGTAGGTAGCGAGCAGGAGGCACGGCAGGCATCGCAGCCCGTAGTAATGCTACTTATCCTGACCATAGTATTCATCTCGCCGACGCTGGCCAATCCGAACAGCAACATGGCGCGGACAATGTCGCTGCTTCCGTTCTCGTCACCGATCCTCATGCCACTGAGAATGGCTACGACGGACGTCCCTGCACTGGAGGTTGCGGCGAGCATACTGATACTGGTGGCCGGATGCGTCGGCGCGGTCTGGCTCGCGGCGCGCATCTATCGTGTGGGGCTGCTGATGTATGGCAAGCGGCCGACGCTCAAGGAGCTGCGGCGCTGGATCGCGGCATCCTGACAGTTACGCGCAGTAACGGTCAAACGCACCGGTGAGATCGCGCGCGATCTCGTCGGCGGTGCGTCCTTCGATCTGGTGCCGCTCGAGCATGAAGACGGGCTGGCCGTCCTTGAGCAGTGCGATCTGCGGCGACGACGGCGGATATCCGATGAAGTAGCTGCGCGCGCGCTGCACGGCATCCACATCCTGGCCCGCGAAAACTGTCGTGATGTTGTCAGGCTTGGCGCCATGCTCCAATGCCTTAGCCACGGCCGGCCGCGCGTTTCGCGCCGCACAGCCGCATACCGAGTTGACGACTACGAGCGTCGTGCCATCGGCGTCCTTTAACTTCGCGTCCACCGCATCGGCGGTCCGCATCTCTTCAACCCCAAGCCGCGTAAGTTCGGCGCGCATCGGGGCAACTAGGCGTTCATCATACATAGTTTTGTCCTGTGGTGGTTCAGACTGAAAGGTAACGGACTCGCGGCCACTCGCGGCCACTCGCGGCCAGTAAGCTTCAGGCCGCTACACCGCTCGGCTCGGCTGTTGCGCCCTCCATGGCCGATGCAGTGCTCTGGCCAACTCGGCGCAGTATGAGCCATCCGGCGATCCCAGCCACCACCGAGGCTGCCAGGATACCGACCTTGGCGTCTGCCAGCAGCGGCGCACCTTCCGTTCCCGGGAAGGCTAGGCCCGCGACGAAGAGCGACATTGTGAATCCGATGCCGCCGAGCCAGCTCACACTGTGCAGCATGCGCCAGCTCGCGTCTGTAGGCTTGTCGGCGATGCTGGCACGCACGGCGAGCCATGAGAACAGGGTAATGCCAATCGGTTTGCCCAGCACGAGCCCGAGTGCAATACCAAACGTCACCGAGCTAACGAGAGCTGCACCAATATCGCCGCTCAGGTGCACTCCGGCATTGGCAAGAGCAAAGAGCGGCATGATGCCAAACGCTACAAGTCCATGCAGCGCGTGCTCGAGTCTGTGCAGCGGAGGTTGTGCCCGCTCGCACAACTCCTCCAGCCGGTGCAGCGCATCCTGGCTCGCTTCGTTGGTGAGCACTGTAACCGATAGTCCGGGCGATGGGCGCTCCAGCGAACCATCAAAGTCATCCAGCGCCCGGCGCCCTTGGTCAAGAAACTCGGTCTCGTTCACCCGCGTGTGGACCGGGATCGTCAGTGCCAGTAGCACGCCGGCTACCGTGCCGTGAACTCCGGAGGCGACGACAGCAATCCAGAGCGCTACTCCGATCAATGCGTAAACCCACGGTGCTCGCACGCGCGCCGCGTTCGCTCCGATCGACACCAGGAGCAACAGGGCAGCAATCCCGAGCGCGCCCCAAGCGATCCCGGATGAATAAAAGGCCGCAATCACCAGCACGGCGCCAATGTCGTCAGCTATGGCCAGTGCGGTCAGGAATACCTTCAGCGAGATCGGAACCCGGTCGCCGAGCAGTGCCAGTACGCCGATGGCGAACGCGATATCCGTAGCCATCGCTACGCCCCAGCCGTGGGCGCCGGGACCGCCGGCGTTCAGGGCGAAGTAGATCAGCGCGGGGACGAGCATGCCCCCCACAGCACCTGCTACCGGGAGCGCCGATTTGCGCAGTGAGGCAAGCTCGCCCGCAAGGATCTCGCGCTTGATCTCCAGCCCCACCAGGAAAAAGAAGATGGCCATGAGCCCATCATTGATCACCTGATGCAGCGTGGCGTTCACTGCCAGCGGACCGGCAGAGAGGATCACGCGTTGTTCCCACAGGCGCTCGTACGTCGCACCCCACGGTGAGTTCGCCCAGACCAGCGCCACCACGGTGCAGGCGAGCAGCACTACCCCGCCAGCCGCTTCGGTTGCGGCGAAGCGCCGGAAAGGTGCCAGTGCTCGCTCGACCAGTGGTTGCCCCGTCGGTAATCTCGGCGAAGCTGCCGCATCTAGCATGCGCTCCCTCTCCGTCCATGTGGGTGAAAAACGATCCCGTCCAATGCACGTTGCACCCAAAGCATCGGGGATTCAACCCTGCTGGAACCAAGGGCCAATCAGGAACCGCCATGCCGTCGCGCCGCTCGTAGCTCGCGTCGCCTCACGAACTGCGCGACGCCACCCAGGATCAGGGCGAAGAGGCAGATCATGCCGATCCGCGTGAGCAAGATCGTTCCCGCCATCGCGGGCCAATCACCCGGCTGGGCCCGCCCCGTACCCCAGCGCTCGCGGCCCGTGTAGACGAGGCCCAGGCTAAAAAGCGACTCGAAGATTGATTCCAACAGCGCAAACGCCGGTGCACGCCAGAGCCACTGCGGTACTGGATAGTTGGACAGGTGCATCGTCGCGAACGCGAGCAGAACAACGGGGACCGCGACAAAGGTTCCGACGAAAGAGTGCCAGTCCATCTCCGCACCATGCGTGCTCGACACCACGTGCAACGCACGCACCACGATGGCGGAGATGAGTGCCATCTCGAGGAGAGAGCTGGCAATCCTGTGCCACACACTTTTGGGGAGCGGCGGGTGCCCCGGTTGTGCGACCGGAGGTTCTGCTGCTGGCGGTTCTACTGGATCCAATGCCCGATACGGGACCAGCGGATGTCGGTGATAAATGGGAGCGCGCGATCCGAGTCGTCAGCGTTGTACGAGTAGTACACGAACATGGGTCTGCCGCGCACGTTGTCGCGCGGGACAAAGCCCCAGTACCGGCTGTCCTTGGAATCGTACCTGTTGTCGCCCATCATGAAGATGTGCTTAGCTGGTACCACGATCGGACCCCAGTTGTCGTGCGTCGGCTGAGCGGGCGGCGGACCAAATCGAGAGCCCGTGATCTGAGCGCGCTGCTGCCATGCGAAGAGCGGGTCCGGGTAGTCCGGGATGGGTGCCGTCTGTAGCTGCGCATTCACGGCTCCCGCGGGCCGCCGCTCCGGTGCGCCGTTCACATATAGCACAGCGTTGCGCATGAAGAGCGTGTCACCACCGGTGCCTACGAGACGCTTCACCAGCGTGGGCGTGGGATCGTCACCGCGCCCGGCTTCATCGGCCTGGTACGGTGAAACGAACACCACGACGTCGCTCTTCTGCGGCTCACGATAGCCCGGAAGATTCACGTCCGTGAACGGAACGTGCGGTCCGTACACGAGTTTGTTCACGAACAGCCAATCGCCCACGAGCAGCGTGGGAATCATGCTGCCCGACGGAATGCGATACGCTTCCACGAAGAACGCACGGAAGATGAGGAAGATGAGAATCACTCCCGCGAGCCCCTTCACGTTCTCCCAGATTACCCTTGCGGGCGACTGCTGCGCAAAGGGGCGCGCTTTACCGGCGCGCCCCTTTTGTACTCCATTCGACACCTGTATAGCCGCCTTATGAATCCTTGAGGTGCTTGTTGACCAGCTTAGTCATATCGAACATCGACACCTGCTTTTTACCACCGAACACGGCTAGAAGATTCTCGTCAGCGTTGATCATGCGACGCTCCTTCGGGTCCTGCAGGTCGTTCTTCTTGATATATGCCCACAGCTTTTTGGTGATCTCGGTGCGCGGCATCGGCTTGTTGCCGACGACGGCGGAGAGCTCAGTATCGGGCTGCATCGCCTTCATGAACGCGGCGTTCGGCTGGCGCGTGCCAGTCTTCTTCGCTGCTGTCTTCTTCGCCGCTGGGGCACCAGCGGAGGAGGAGGAGGACTTCTTGGCTGCGGTCGTTGACTTCTTCGCTGCGGGCGCCGCGTTGCGCGGTGCTGCCTTCTTGGCTGTTGTCGACTTCTTTGCCGTGCTCTTCTTCGCTGCGGGCATGTAATCTCCTGTGAGTGCGGAAATCGGGACGCGCACAAAGTATAGCCTATAGTGGGTCGCGCAACAGGGAATCAATGCTTTTCCCTGCTTTTCCCTCTGAAAAAGACAACTTTTCGCTGTTCCTCACCTCCACTTCCCGCGTCGCAGCGCGAAGCGTCCACCCACCTTGACCGAATCCGGACGTTCGGACCACTGCACCGTCACGGTATCTCCCGACAGCGTAACCCGCGGATCGACTGCGGGTAGGTCGGTGCTGGAGACGTCCGAGCGTGTCTTGAAGATGTGGCCCATCGTGCGTGACAGTGCCACGCCGATCAACGGGCGTTCGGCGTTTGGATCCTCGTATGCAACGGCGACATCATTATCCCGGGCCGCTACCGCCACTCGGGACGGATGCTCGCCGTACACGATTGCCACGGGCGAGTGAAACACTCCCTGGCCCTGGCCCATGTGCGGCGCATCCATCGTATGGGTAAAGAAAATCCCCGGCCCCTCGTTCGCTTCCAGAAAATACGCGAAGTCCACGTAGCCACTCGCCGTGTCAGCGAAGATCGCGGGCGCGGGCCGATCACATCCTCGGCGCGATCGGTCCGTGGTATCCGCCGGTACCGCGGTGATCCACGTCCGGCCACCATCGATGGAGCGGCCCGCCATGAGCACGGCGCTGCTGTCCGGGCGCACGTGCCACCATGCGCCGTAGTAGATGTTGGGGCCGGCCAGAGCGGCGCGGAAGGACTCGGGACAAGCGCCGGCCGGCTCGTGCTCGATCATCAGGCGGAACTGTTCCACTGGCGGGTTGGACGGATACACAATCTCACCCCAGTCGACCGGCGGAGTAGAGCACGCGATCGGCATCCAAACAGCGACTCCAACGGCAACCGCCAACCCGACTCGCGTCAGTACCTGCGTCAGTACCTGCGTCAGTACTCGCGCGAGTCCCTGTGCCACTGCGTCGCAACGTTTCATCACTGGCTAATTTACAGGCATGTCCGCATTCAATGGCACTCATCGCGTCCCACCGCCGGTCAACGAACCGGTAAAAAACTATGCACCCGGCTCGCCTGAGCGGATCGAGCTGAAGGCCAGACTGGTATCGATGGCCGCCGAGCGTATAGATATTCCCGTCGTCATCGGTGGCAAGGAGCTGCGGAGCGGCAATAAGGCTCAATCCGTGATGCCGCATAACCATCGGCACGTTCTGGCCGACTGGCACATGGCGACGCCGGAAATGGTGCAGAGCGCCGTCTCCGCTTCGGAAGAGGCGCGGAAGGAGTGGAGCTCCTGGCCCTGGGCCGACCGTGCAGCGGTGTTTCTCAAGGCCGCTGAACTACTGACCACAACGTGGCGCCAGACGCTCAACGCCGCGACGATGCTGGGCCAATCCAAGACCGCGTTTCAGGCCGAAGTGGACGCATCGTGTGAGCTGATTGACTTCTGGCGCTTCAACCCGTACTACGCGCAGATGTTGTACGGCGAGCAGCCGCTGAGCGACCACACCATGTGGAACCAGTTGGACTATCGCGGGCTCGAAGGGTTTGTGTACGCGGTGACACCGTTCAACTTCACCTCCATCGCCGGCAATCTTCCCACGGCGCCAGCGCTGATGGGAAACACGGTGATCTGGAAGCCCGCGGCCAGCGCCGTTCTGAGTGCGTGGTACCTGTTCAAGCTGTTGGAGGAAGCGGGACTTCCCCCCGGCGTCATCAACTTCGTCCCCGGCGACCCGGCGACGATATCGGACGCCCTGCTCTCCAATCCGGCGCTCGCGGGCGTGCACTTCACCGGCAGCACGGGTGTTTTCAACAACATGTGGAAGACGATCGGCGCGAACATGTCGTCGTACCGATCGTATCCGCGCATTGTGGGCGAGACGGGCGGCAAGGACTTCATCGTCGCCCACCCATCTGCCGATGTCGATGCGCTGGCGGTCGCAATCGCGCGTGGCGGCTTCGAGTACCAGGGGCAGAAGTGTTCGGCGGCGAGCCGAGTGTACATCCCGGAGAGTTTGTGGCCACAGGTGAAGGAGCGAGTGGTCGGCATAATGGATGAGCTGCGCCAGGGCGACGTCACCGATTTCCGCAACTTCACCGGCGCGGTGATCGACAAGCGCGCCTTTGGAAAGATCAGCGAGTATCTGGAGCACGGCCACGCCAACGCGACAGTCGTGCACGGCGGCGTGGCCACGGGCGACGACGGCTACTTCATCCAGCCCACGCTCATCGAGACCCACGACCCTGCGTACAAGCTGCTGTGCGAGGAGATTTTTGGCCCCGTCGTGACCGCGCACGTGTACAGGGACAGCGAGTTCGAAGCGACACTCCGCGTTGTGGACAGAACATCGCCATACGCTCTAACCGGTGCCATCTTCGCGCGAGATCGCGCCGCCATCCGCACAGCAATGCGTCTTCTCCGCGACAGCGCGGGAAATTTCTACATCAACGACAAGCCGACCGGCGCCGTGGTGGGCCAGCAGCCGTTCGGTGGTGCGCGTGGGTCTGGGACCAACGACAAGGCGGGGTCGCAGCTCAATCTGGTGCGCTGGGTATCGGCGCGCGCGGTGAAGGAG
>JBBSHV010000122.1:0-7663 GCA_038232435.1 Gemmatimonadales bacterium
CGCCGTGACCATGGGGCTGGCAGCCATGGGTGGGACCGACCGCGCGAAAAAAGAGCCCTGGATCCCGCTTGCGCTGGCCGCAAAGGTTGCCGCGGACTCCGTGAACGCCGCCAAGCTCACGGTCGACCAGTGGACCAAACACCGGGCCTTCTGCTCCTGGTGCCTGCTGAGCGCAGCCGTGACATTCGCGATGGTGCCGCTCGTGGTACCCGAGGCGCGCACGGCGCTCGGCGAGCTCACCCGGGAGCTCACATCGTGATCTCGGCAACTCCGGACGTCCACCCCCTCTCGTCCGGCCAGAGCGTGCCGCGCTCGGTGAGGTCCCCCGTAGGGTCGGTGATGCTCGCCACAGGGCTCGAGTGCAGCTATCCCACAGTCCAGCACGGCAAGAGGCGCGATGAGCTGGAAGCGACCGGCCACTACGAACGCTGGCGCGAGGACTTCGAGCTGTGCAAGCAAATCGGCGCACGGTATGTGCGCTACGGGCTACCGTACTATTCGATGCACGTGAGTGCCCACCAGTACAACTGGTCATGGGCGGACAAAGTGCTCCCGGTAATGCGCGACATGGGCCTTGTGCCGATCCTTGACCTCTGCCACTTCGGCGTCCCCGACTGGGTCGGTGGGTTTCAGAACACTGACTGGCCCGAGCTATTCGCAGACTACGCCGAGGCATGCGTCAAACGGTATCCGTGGATCCGGTACTTCACGCCGGTGAACGAGTTGCTCGTGTGCGCCCGCTTCAGCGGCAAGCAGGGGATCTGGAACGAGCAGGAGACGAGCGACAAGGCCATGGTCACTGCGCATGCCAACATGTGCCGGGCAACGCTCCTCTCGATCGAGCGGATCCTCAAGCATCGGCCAGATGCCGTGTTTTTCCAGAGCGAGGCAGCCGAACAGGTCTACGACCGATCGCCCGAGGCACGCGACAAGGCCGCGTTCCTGAACCAGTTGCGCTACATCACGTTCGACTTCCTGTACGGCCGCCCGCCGGACGCCGACATACTCTATTTCCTGATGGATCAGGGGATGACGCGCAAGACATTCGAGTGGTTCATGCAGCACGGGAAGGCGGCGGCCCCACACTGCGTGATGGGAATGGACTACTACAAACTGAACGAGCGCGTGCTCCATCCGGACGGCTCGCAGCAGGGCGGCGTGGGACCGGTACTCGGCTGGGCGAACATCGCCAGGCAGTACTTCCAGCGGTACCACATGCCGATGATGCTCACGGAAACCAATAGCATCGGCACCGGTGAGTCCGAGGCGGTGAACTGGCTCTGGAGCACCTGGCACAACGTGAACGCCCTACGCGAGGAAGGAATCCCAGTCCTCGGGTACACATGGTACAGCCTCACGGACCAGATCGACTGGGATATTCAGCTGCGCAGGATCGAGGGCCACGTCAATCCGGTGGGGCTGTACAAACTGGATCGTACGCCGCGCGACGTCGCGTCTGCGTTCCAGCAGCTCTGCACGCGCTATGGCTCGCTCCCGCTACTCGCGGATTTCCCCGAGGGGAGCATGGGCGCAGTCGATAATGCGGACTCGGATACCGATGCAGACCAGCGCCGGTCAAGTGATGCTGCCACACCCCGGGAGAGAACACGTCCCGCTGGAGTGCTATCCGCGGAAGACTGATCGACCATGACTATCGTCGTGTGGATGTGATTGCGATGAGCGGTGATGACGCTCACCGCGCCGAGCGGGTCAAACGCGAACAGCATGCCGTTCGGCCGTCCCTCACTCGGCCAAATGCTGGGAGCAATCGATTTTATCCAGGCGAACGATTACCCCGCGCGGGGAAGCGTGAATTGTTTTCAAGACATCAATCCTGCTACTCCAGTTCTCCGTCTGCCCCTTGCCGCGTCCGGGCGATCCTGGGTCGGGACGCATGACGAACGTAGAATGGGGCTCATGACGTTCGTGAGCGCGCGTCACTTGCTGACCGCTCACAACCGCGGAGCGATTTTCACCGAAGCCGCGGGCAGCGCGACGGACACCCGCCTTCCGTACTGGATGGTGCTGCTCCTCGCCGCCGGAATCGCGTCGTTGGGCCTGTCGCTCGACAGTGCGGCTGTCGTAATCGGCGCGATGCTCGTGGCGCCGATTCTCGCGCCGGTGATTGGCCTGGCGCTGGCGCTGGCCGTGGGCGATAGCCGGCTCGCCGTTCGAATCGTCATCGTGCTGGTCGCCAGCACGATCGGCGTGATCGCCGTCGCAGCCCTGCTCACCGTGGCCCTTCCGTTCCACACGCTCACGGCCCAGATATCAGCGCGGACGCGACCGACGATGCTGGATCTCATCATCGCGATTTTCTCCGGACTCGCTGGTGCCGTGGTAACCGTCGCGCGCGGAAGCCGCCTGTCCGGAACTGTGCCAGGCGTGGCGGTGTCCGTTGCGCTCGTGCCGCCGCTCGCGGCCGCTGGATACGGGATCGGTACCGGTTGGAACTGGGCTATCGTCAGCGGCAGCTTGCTGCTGTACGGCGCAAACCTCGCTGGGATCGTGATCAGTGCCATGGCGATGTTCCTCATGGTCGGTATGCACCATCGCGATGTCCTGGTGATCGCTTCCGCGTGGCACCGCGAGGATGAGGCCGTTGGTCTGTGGAAATGGCTGAAGCGCGTTCCGGGACTGCGATCGCTCGGGATTCTGGCTTCGCCGTGGGCCCGTGTGGCACTCGTCCTCTCCTTCGTTGCGCTGGTAGCGGTACCTCTCAGCGCATCGCTCCGTCAGATCGCGCGCGAGGCGCGCGTTCAGCACGCTGTCGAGATAGCGGCGAAGCGATTCAGCAGGCCGGGCCGTTCGTTCGTCGTTAGTCGCGACGTGGCTATCGGCAGCGACGTCGCGACGGTAACGCTGAATGTCGCTACCACGAGCTGGTTTGCCGATTCGGCGCGCACATCGTTCGAGCGCGAGGCATCGCGCCTTTCGGGAGAACCCGTCACGCTGCTGCTGGAACAGCTGCCCGCATCGACCGGTGACATCAGAAACTTCGCGACACTCTTCGCGACAAACTCGGCGACACACGCGGCGGCTCCGGCGAGGAAGCCGAATGCGCTCGCGAGCATCGCTGCGGCTCGCTCCGATGTCGACCTCGCCATGAAGAGCGTAGTACTTCCCGATTCCGTCGCATTGCTCGGCTACGACTTCGAAGTCACGGACGCTACGGCGACGTCCGGCATGCAGCTTCATGTCGTATATCTCGCTCCGGACACGCTTGCGACCCAGGCATCGCAACTCATTGCGCGCCAGATTCAAGGTACGCTATCGATGCCGGATCTCGCGATTTCCGAGACCACACTGCCCTCCGGGCAAAGATCAATTGATCGTGCGTCCCCGCTCCGCGCGGACTCGGTCGCGTCACTCCTGTCCAGATATCGGGCTCTGGGCGCGTCCGTCTCGGCTGGTCCCGAAGTGACCGCACAAGAGATGGACTCCATCGTCGCAACCCTGCGGGGCCCGGCGATGGATTCGTCGCGTGTTACGGTAACGCGTTTCGGGCGACACGGAACTTTCGTGCAACTTCGAGTGCAGCCTGCCCGGCGGTAGCTCAGTCCCGCGTCGAGTACGCTGGATTCAAGCGTATAAACGGTCAGGCTCTATTCACCACGCCCACCCATCACAGCGAGCCTGGTCATGCTCTTGTCCCCGCGGTTGCTACTCACACTTGCCGTCTTGCATGGTCCGCCGATCATGCCGTCGCACGCGCAGACTCCTTCTCAGGCGCGGAATGCGCCCGTCGAAACCAGGGTCACCAATGCGCCGGTGATACTCGGTAGCGATACGTTGTTTTTCCTTCACGCACAGTTCGCGGCGGTTGTCATCTTTCCGCACCCGCCTGGATCCAGCTCCGATGCATTCAAGGGGAGTTCCGTGTTCCTGGGCATCCTCGTAGCGCTGGGCTCGTCGGCAGCGGTCAGCAACATGATTGCCCACGCTGGCTGCCATTCGTAGCTTTGACTCAGACGTGGACTATGCCGCGCGCAGCCAGAACACAAGGACCGCCGCGAGCACGAGTCCCAGGACTATCTGTCCACGAGTGTAGAGCCGGTTCTGCCGGCCGCACGTGGTACACCGCCATGCAGCGCGGCGCATTGGTGTGCCACATGCGTGACATTGAAAGGCCGCACTGGAATCGGTCACGAAGGCTCGGACTTGAGGTGTCAGAGTAGCATGTTCATGCTGCTCTGCTTCTTGCTGTCCGTTCTCTCTTGCATACTACACGCCATCGGGAAACATCCGGTACGCTGGTTAGAGGCGTAGTTCTCACAAACCGCAGACGGCACGAGCTCCGCCATCTGCGGTGGAAACTCCTCCGGGCATCTCTGGATTGCGCTCACTGGCTCCGTTCCGCATCCCCACAGACCGATCGACAGGCAGACCGTGCGCCGCACGTACGCACAGTCGGGCTCGACCCGCGCACTCATCGCGTCTATTGATCGGCATACAAACTCTAATCGACGCGCTCCGCGTCGGCAGCTCTCAACCAAGCCAAAGCAGCAGCCCAATGGCGAGTGTTGCTACGGCGAGCAGCAGAATCCAGTCTGGTCGATGATGACGCATTTTGTTGGGCGCCGCTTGTGGCGCTAATGGAGTGGGTGTGCACGGTGACCACGATCCGCCGATCCGATGAGGAAGCCAAGTAGCGTCAGAACCACTACCATCACCCCCGCGAGCGAGAACGCGAGCGGGACGCCAACTGCCCGTGCCAGGAGTCCGGTCACGGGATAGGTTATGAGCCAAAACAGATGTGTGAGTGCGAAGTGCGCGGCATACGCTCGGCCCCGCTCGGTCTCATCGGTGTGTTCAGCGAGCAGCCCCACCGACGGAATCGCAACCAAGGCCTGCCCCGCACCATTGAGTGCCCACAGGACCATGAGAAAGATGAGACCAGGGCGAAGCACGCCCGGCAATAGTGCAATCGCCATCAAGCCGCCTCCCAAGACCATGGTGTGCCTGGCCCAAGCGTGATAGCGGATGTGAGTGGCTGCGGGATCTTGCGTTGCGTGTTGTGCCGCACGTGTGATACGCTCGACGTATCGCGCCGCAAGAAGCGCGGCTGCGGACGAACCCAGACCGAGCGCCATCATGGTCGCCGCGAATGTACCGTTACCGCGATGGAGTACATCGTGAGCGTACGCTACAGTCGCCACGATCGCGGCGGCTCCGGCCGTGGCTTCAGCGAAATGAAGAACGAGCGCCTGTCGCAGAGCTGGCACTCGTAACAACAGGCGCGTGCCATATGTCACCTCGGGAACGAACTTGCGCCACGGGAACGCTTCGGTCGGCCGCGCCGCACGGGGTACGTGGCTCTGCAGCACGAGCACCGCAGATGCAACGTAGGTGACGGCATCGAACCAGAATGCCCATCTCACGCCAACGAGCGCGATCAACACACCGGCAATGAGCGGTCCGCCGGCAGCCTCCAAGTCCTGTGCCACACGCGAGAGCGATACCGCACGAGTATAGAGCTTGGTACCCACAACATCCGGGATGCTCGCCTCAAATGTCGGTGTGAAGAACGCCGTGACGGCGTTGATGACGAAGATCAGTCCATAGATCTGCCAGACAGTCGTCACAAATGGAAAAAACCCGAGTAACGCGACGCGGATCACATCAGCGGCGACCAGGAGCTGTTTGCGATCAACACGGTCGGCGAGCACGCCGGCGATCGGAGAGAACAGCACGAAGGCCAGAATGCGGAGCGTGAGCGCAGCACCAACCACGACCGTTGCATTGCGCCCCGTGAGCTGGTACGCGAATGCCGCAAGCGCGACACTCGTTACGCCGCTCCCGACCAGCGACGTTAGCTGCGCCGTGAACAGTCGGCGGAAGTCTCGGTTCCCCGATAACGTCTGAGGTATGGACACCTCCAGTGGTGGTTTCGACATCGCGTCTGTGGGCATCACAGGATGATGCGTAGCCGCTTGACAGTTACATCCAGGCGGCACTCTGCCCTGAGGCGTTTACACGGCGATATAGTCGGTTGTCTGACGCTGATGCGCCTGACGCACGCGTCACTTGAGATAGGCGCGCACGATGTCGACGAGTTCGTGTGCCGCCTCGACTTGGGCCGGAGTCGGCTGTTGCGCAGGGTCAATGATGTGATGTTCGATGTGGCCCTCAATGACTTCAGCCAGCAGACCATTCATCGCACCACGGCATGCCGCGATGTTCTGCAACACGGCGCTGGCGTCCTGCTCCGTCTCGAGACCTTGCTCAATCGCCGCAACCTGACCTGCTATCCGCCGGATGCGATTGAGGAGCTTCTTCTTATCGCGAATGGTGTGACTCACCGCCTTCTCCGGGGCAAAGTGTTCGAGATATCCGCTATCTGTGGTACGGTTGAAGCTTTCTACTTAGGAGAATATGCTATACTGCCCCATAGTATGCAATGCGTCAATCTGAATTGCACATGACGATTTCTAACAACGAATGACGGGACATGACGCCTCCTCAGAAGACCTCTTTAACGGACGAAGGCATCGGGAACGGCCCCGCTAGCGGTGTTGCTGGCGGATCCCCCCGTGGAAGCGGCAATGGAGGTCCAGCGATAACGCGTGCTCCTGCCCTCCAGCGGCTGAAACACTCATGACCCGGGAGAGGTGGGTTGAGGTGGCGCGGATCATCGGTGTGGGGATCGTTGTCCTGCTGTACCGGTTCGGCATTGCACCACTTCCGCTGCTGCTCGTTGCGATCGCTGTGGGGCTGTATCCGCTCGCCAAAACAGGACTGCTCGATCTCGTTCTTAGCACAAGATCGGGGCCGAGGTATTCGTCACGCTCGCAACCGTCATTGCCGTCGTGGGACGCGAGTACATAGCTGGTGCGGTGCTTATGACGATCATCCTGATCGCCGAGTTCATTGCGGAGCTCAACACCGGCCGTGCGCGTGCATCGATCAGATCACTCATCGGGAGCGTGCCACAAACGACTCTGGTGCGACACCCCGCTGGCGATGCGACGATTCCCGTCTCGGAGTTGCAGATCGGCGACATCGTGATCGTACGGGCCGGCGAGAAGATGCCGGTTGACGGAGTTGTGCACGCTGGTGACGCATCGGTGAACCAGGCGCCCATAACGGGCGAGAGCATGCCACAGGAAAGACACCAGGAGCCACTGTCTTTGCCGGCACGGTGGTCGAACTCGGTGCGCTCGACATCGAGACCCAGAAGGTGGGTGGCGATACCATGTTCTCCCGGATCGTCGCCCTGGTGGAGACTGCCGAGGAGTCGCAGGCGCCGGTGCAGCGATTCGCCGATCGGGTGGCGGCCTGGCTCATTCCCGTTGTACTCGTTTTTCTTCTTGGCGTGTGGTTCGTCACACATGACTTGAGGATGATCATAACGCTGCTCATCTTCACGTCACCGGCGGAACTTGGTCTGGCGACACCGCTCGTCGTGATCGCCGCGATCGCGCGAGCTGCCAAGGGTGGCATTCTGCTCAAGGGCGGGATCTATCTGGAGGAGCTAGCCAAGGTCGACGTGCTGGCATTCGACAAACGGGCACGCTCACCGTTGGACGTCCGGAAGTCGTCGGGATCGAGCGCTTTGATCCGGCACGCACCGACGCTGATCTTCTCCGGCTTGCCGCTGGTGCGGAACGCCGGTCCAGTCACCCCCTCGCTAAGGCAGTCGTCACACGGGCGCAGCAGGACA
>JBBSHV010000123.1:0-7632 GCA_038232435.1 Gemmatimonadales bacterium
GTCTTTTCCTGGCGATCACCGCTTGGCCCCGACCACGTGCGCGTGGTCGCGAGCGAGAAAGTTGCGACGCGTCCGCCGTTCTGGGTGGAGCGTACTTCCGGGTCCTGCCCGACGTTTCCGATCAACGTCGCTTTGTTCACACTGCGGCTCATATGGTCTCCTGACGAGTTGGTTGGCTCGCCGATGAAAGTATAGGGTCGCCGGAGCGGCCGAGCAAACCGGCATCCGCGCGGTGTATCGTTTTGCTGCCTGCAGGCATTTCTCCCAACTCGCCCCGAAGCACCAGGGCGTCTTCGCGCGGTGAATTGTAATAGCCCTTTCGCTGCCCCATCGCAACGAAGCCGCGGCTCGCGTACAGCCGGAAAGCATCCTCGTTGGAGGCGCGAACCTCCAGCCACATCTCGGCCGCACCTGTGGATGCGCACCAATGCATCGTCGCGTCGAGCAGGATCGAGCCGATCCCCTCTCCTCGGCGCGTGGGATGCACCGCGATGTTGAATAACTCGGACTCGCTGTCCACAACACGGGCGATCGCATAACCGACCACCGGTGCCTCAACGGCCTGCGCGGCTTCGCACGCGACCACGAACAAATCGGTGGACGGCTGGCGCAGATGCCATGTGAACATGCCGCGCGACCACGCATCGCCGAATGAAACGCGCTCGATTGAGAGCACCGCGCTCAGGTCATCTTCGCTCGCCATGCGCACAAGAAACTGTGACTCGTCACTCACGATGTAAGCCTCATGACGAAAGCCTCATACCGGTAGCGCCCGTCCGTGCGCGGCCTCCCACTTCACCTGCGCTTCCGCCAACCGGCCGTAGGTAGGCTCCCACATGTCGAGCGGCACGGGGCCGCCATCCAGGATGCGGCCGATGCACATCAACGCAGCTTCCGCTCGTGGATGCAACTCCATCTCGAGCCCCTCGCCGGCCAGTATGGCCGCCTTATGCGATGCCAGTAAACGCAAGCCGGCTCCGCTCAGCAGTGTCGCGGCGCCGATCTCCCTGCGGCCTTCCGCATCCCACCGTACGACGGCGGTAAACCACTCTCCCCGTCCCGCACTGATTGCCACGATCAGCGCGCCCTCGCGCTGCGGCGCCGACCAGGCCATGAGCTCGAGCGACGAGACTGCGTATAGCGGAATCGCGAGTGCGGAGCACAGGCCCTTTGCGACAGCCGCAGCACAACGCAAGCTGGTGAATCCACCCGGACCCGCGCCGCAGATTACCGCGCTAAGCTCCCGCGCCGGCACACCGGCCCGTGCCAGGCACTCCGCGACAGCCGGTCCGATCGCCTCGGTGCGTGCCCCGCTAACCTTGTTGCGCGCGGAGAATTCCACCGACGCCGCGACCGCGCCGCTACTCAGCAGCGCGACCGACCCTTCGTCCGTTGAACTCTCGATCACAAGCACGCCGAGCATCAGCCCGCCAGGAGAATGCGCCTGTCCGGCGCGTCCGGCGCGTAGTCGAGCGCGATCGGGACATGATTCGCTGGAAGCTCCGCGCCCGCACGTTCCGGCCACTCCACCAGCACCAGTGCGTTTGAACGCATGATGTCGTCCCACCCAATCTGCTCCAGATCGCTCTTACGCTCCAGACGATACAAATCGATGTGAAATACCGTCGAACGCGGCGCGATGTACTCCTGAACGATGGCGTACGTCGGACTTGTCACCTGTTGCGTGACGCCATACCCTCGGCAAATCGCCTGCGCCAGCGTCGTCTTGCCGGCGCCCAACTCTCCACTCAGCGCAACAAGCAGTGGTGCGCGTGCACCAACGCCAAACTGCTCGCCCCAATGCACAAGCTCGCTCTCCGACATGAGCAAGTGCCCCCGCGAGGCGAGTGGCGGAACCACGTGATGGTGCGCGTCCATTGTCACCCCCGCCGGAGTGCCGCCAGCGCTCCGCCTCCAGACGCGTTCCCTCGGCGAGAGCCACCGTTCTTCTTCGCGCGCAGCTCGAAGAGTTGGTCCCGTAGTCTCGCCGCAGTCTCGAAATCAAGATCCTTGGCCGCGATCTTCATCTGATCTTCCAGCTGCTTGACCATAACTTCCAGGTCTTCGGGCTTGCCGTACGCCGCGGCCGGCTCCGCTACGCGGCGTGCCTGGTCGGCCTCACGCGTCTGCCGTTCCTGCCGTGCGTCGGCGACACGCGTGATGAAGCGCACCTGATCGATGCTCTTGATCACACCCTTGGGCGTGATGCCGTGCTCCACGTTGTACGCGACCTGTATCGTGCGGCGTCGCGCCGTCTCGTCCATGCACCGTTGCATGGAGCCTGTAATTCTATCGGCGTAAAAGATCGCGCGGCCGTTGACGTGTCGTGCAGCGCGTCCCGTCGTCTGGATGAGCGAGCGATCGCTGCGCAGGAAACCCTCCTGATCCGCGTCAAGAATCGCCACGAGCGAGACTTCCGGCATGTCCAATCCTTCGCGCAACAGATTGATGCCCACGAGCACGTCGAAGTCGCCCAGTCTCAACCCGCGAATGATTTCCACGCGCTCGATCGCGTCGATGTCGGAGTGCATGTAGCGCACTCTGACACCCATCTGCTGCAAGTAGTCGGTCAGGTCTTCCGACATGCGCTTGGTGAGCGTAGTCACCAGTACGCGCTCATTCCGCTGCTCGCGAATCCGGATCTCGCTGAGCAAGTCATCGACCTGCCCGCGTACCGATCGCACCTCGATCTCCGGATCCACCAGACCAGTTGGACGGATGATCTGCTCCACCACCACACCCTCGCCCAGGCGTAGCTCGATCTCGCCAGGAGTCGCGGACACGTTCACCGCACGAGGCGTGAGCGACAGAAACTCATCGAAGGTGAGCGGCCGATTGTCCAACGCGCTCGGCAGCCGGAAGCCGTAATCCACCAGCGTCAGCTTACGCGCGCGATCGCCGTTGAACATTCCGCCGATCTGTGGCAGCGTCACGTGCGACTCGTCCACAACGACGAGGAAGTCCTCGGGGAAGTAGTCGAACAGACACGCGGGACGCTCGCCCGGCTCCCGCCCGGCCAGGTGGCGCGAGTAATTCTCGATGCCGGCGCACGTGCCAATCTCCAGCATCATCTCGATGTCGAAGTTGGTGCGCGATTCCAGCCTCTGCGCTTCCAGTAGCTTGTTGGTCGCGCGCAGCTCCTGCAGCCGGTCAGCCAACTCCGCCTGAATACGCCGCACCGCGCGCTCGATCGTCGGACGGTTACTCACGAAGTGCTTGGCCGGATAGATCGCCGCGCGCTCCAGCGCCGTGATAACGTTGCCGGTGAGTGGGTCGATCTTGCTGATGCGCTCGATCTCGTCTCCCCACAGTTCGATGCGAACGCCCTGTTCCTCGTAGGCCGGAAGTATCTCGACCGTGTCACCGCGCACGCGGAACGTACCGCGCTCGAACGCCACGTCATTGCGACCGTACTGAATGTTCACCAGAGCGCGCAAGATGTCATCGCGTGCAATCTTCTGACCGGTCTCCAGCGTCACCATGTGCTCGCGATAAGACACCGGATCGCCCAGGCCATAGATCGCGGAAACCGTGGCTACGATGATAACGTCGTCGCGCTCCATCAGACTGGACGTTGCGCGAAGACGGAGCCGGTCGATGTCTTCGTTGATCGACGCGTCTTTCTCGATGTACGTGTCCGTGGTCGGGACGTACGCTTCCGGCTGATAGTAGTCATAGTACGAGATGAAGTACTCGACCGCGTTGTTCGGAAAGAAGCTCTTGATCTCGCCGTACAACTGCGCCGCCAACGTCTTGTTGTGTGACAGAACCAGCGTGGGCTTGCCGTAAGCCGCGATGACGTTGGCCACCGTCATCGTCTTGCCGGAGCCCGTGACGCCGAGTAGCGTCTGGAAGCGATCGCCCCGACCCAGCCCGGCTATCAGCTCGGCGATTGCTCCGGGCTGGTCACCCGCTGGCTCGAAGGGAGCCTGAAGATTGAACGTTGCCATGGATACCGAAATTTAACCGAAGACTTCCTCGAACAGCCGTTCCAGAATGACGGGATAAATCGTGCCAGGCCGGCTCCCTGGCGTCGCACCAGCAAACCCGCCAGTCGGGTTCATCCCCGCCCGGCTTCCGACAGCGCGTGAGCGCAGTTGATCAGCGCGATATGCGTAAAGCCCTGCGGAAAGTTGCCCAGAAAGGCCCCGGTGGCCGGGTCCAGCTCCTCGCTGTACAGGCCCAGATGATTAGCGTGCTTGAGCATGCGTTGAAAGATACGCTCGCCCTGCTCCGTTTCGCCGGACAGCACGAGCGCCTGAGCCAGCCAGAAGGTGCAGATCGAGAACACTCCCTCGCCGCCCTCCAGCCCGTCGTCGTTGCGGTACCGGTACACCAGCTCCCTGTCGTCGCTGGTTAGCTCTCTCAGAGTCGCCGCGATTGTCCCCTTCACCCGCGGGTGATCGGGCGGAAGAAATCCCACCATCGGGATCACCAGATTGGCGGCGTCGAGCGCTTCGCTGCCGTAGTACTGCACGAAGCTGGCTTTGGTCTCGCTCCAGCCGCGTTCCATGACCTCGTTCCACACAGCGTCTCGCTCAGTGCTCCACCGTTCGACATCGGCCGGGAGCTCGAACTCTTGCGCCATGCGGACGCCACGATCCAGCGCGACCCAGCACATCACCTTGCTCATCACATAGTCCTGCGCGCCAGCCCGCACTTCCCAGATCCCGCTGTCACGTCGGCGCCAGTTGGATGCGACCCAGTCGACCAGCCGGCTAAGCGAGGTCCAGGTGCCCTCACCGACGCTCTCGGTCCGGCTCCAGAGAAAAGCTGTGGCGAGTATTTCACCGTACACGTCGAGCTGCAGTTGGTCGTGCGCGCCATTGCCAATTCGAACAGGGACCGACTCACGGTAGCCTTCCATCTGCGGCAGCGTGCGCTCGCGCAGGTCACGACTTCCGTCCACGCCGTACATGATCTGCAGGTGCGCATCGGTCGCTTTCCGAGTTATGCGGCGCAAAAAGCGCATGAACGCGCTCGCCTCTCCCAGTTGTCCGATCGCTTGCAGCGCATCTAGAGTGAAGGCGGAATCACGCAGCCAGGTGAAGCGATAATCCCAGTTGCGCGATCCGCCTATCTCTTCCGGGAGCGATGTCGTCGGCGCGGCTACGATGGCACCGGTCGGCTCGTAGCACAGCAATTTGAGCGTGAGTGCCGAGCGTTCGACCAGGGCGCGATGGGCGCCGCGATAGCGAATTTGAGATACCCACGCGTCCCAGAATGCCACGGTTTGGTGCAAGCGTTCATCTGAACGATAATCCGCGATTGGAAGAACCTCGTCATCATCGTACCGAAGCACGAACGATGCGGTATCATCGCACTCGAGCCGTAGATTTGCGGTCGCACATCCTTCTTCGATGTGCCACCACACATCCAACGGAGCCGACAGGGCCAGCGCCTCGTCCTCATCATCTGTCGCGAGGACGCCATTGCGCCTCCCCACCAGGCGCGTCGGCGTCGAGGCGTAGTTGAGGCGCGGCTGGAACTGGACAACGACGTCCATGCTTCCACGGGTGCACTTCACTTGGCGATGAATCTCAGCGAAAGCACCGCGCCGTCCAGAGCTATCGACCGGCATGAAGTCATACGTCTCCATCACCCCACCCGAATCGCCGTGAAACGTCGTCACGAGCACATTGGTCGCCGGTAAATATCGCTGCTCAGTGGTGTGATGCTCGGCTGGCGCGATCCGGAAGCGGCCGCCGAGCGCGGAGTCGAGGATTGCGGCGAAGGTTGATTGCGACGGAAAGTCAGGGAAGCAGCACCAGTCGATTGAGCCGTTCAGTCCGACGAGTGCTGCCGTACGCATATCGCCAATGATGCCGTACGCCGAAATCGGCAGGTACGCGGGGTCGTCGCGAAGGCCGCGTTGGAGCGCGAGAGGCGGCACTTCGTCGATCATTCGCCGCGGTGACCGAGCAGAACCAGCAGCCGATGCACGTCGTCCGGACTGCTCATGCGGTACCTTGCCGCGGTGGCCTCCTCGCCCTGGCCGACCTTCACTGTCACAGCGCGCCGCAAAACGGAGAGAGCACGAAATGCGTGTTCATCGGTGATGTCATCGCCGGCGAACAGAACTGCACCATCCGCGCGATCACCGAAGATGTCATGCACGAGGCGCATCGCCGCTGTCCCCTTGTTCACCGCGATGTTCGGGAGAATATTGAGCACGCTCTTCCCACCTTCCACGGCAACCCCGTGCGAAGCCGCAATTTCTCTGACCGCCGCGATCAGTGCGCCGATGCGCGTCGACGCCACGTGCCGGTGGTGCACACTGAGACTGTAGTCCTTGTGTTCCAGCGAAGCGCCCGGATACGCGCCGACGGTCTTGGCGAGCTCGCCAGCCGCCGCCGCCATCGCCTCCGCCTCGGCCTCCCAACCTCCCTCTACTTCCATTTCGCCGCTCGCGTGCGCAATCTCGATGCCGTGGTTGCCGGAGATGTGCACGCCACGCACCTGCACCATCCGTTGCGCATCGCGCACCGAGCGACCCGTGACGAGAGCAACGTACACTCCCGCCGTGTCCGCGAGCCGCTGCACCGAACTCCGAGCCGCTTCCGGCACGGCGGCATCGTCCGGTTGCGGCACGATGTCGCACAGCGTACCGTCGATGTCCAACATTACAAGCAGCGGAGTGCCGTTCAGCAGTGCAGAGATCTGCTCAGGCGAATCGATAATCACTGGCTAGGGAACTCCCGCGACACTTGTGCGCATATGTCCGGCGGCGTCCAGCACCGCGTCCATCCAGTCCTGGATCGTCCAGCTCAACAGCCGCGTGCGCATCACTTCCATGCGTGCGCGACGCTCCTCCGGCGGCATATCCAACGCAGTGCAGATTCCCTCCGCAAACGTGTCGATAAAGAACGGATTGACAAGCACCGCTCCATCCAACTCTTCGGCGGCGCCGGTGAAGCGGCTCAATACCAAAACACCATCACCACCTTCCTGGCATGCGATGAATTCCTTTGCGACCAGATTCATTCCGTCCTGCAGCGACGAGACGAGACACACGTCGGCGGCGGCGTATACCGCTGCCAGCAGATCAGCGTCCACGTTGTCGTGCACGAGAACTATCGGCCGCCACTTCTCGGTACCGAACCGATCATTGATGGCGTCAATGTACTGCACGACCTCGCGCTCAAGGTCGGCGTATGCCGGTACGTCTGTTCGCGACGGCGTCGCAACCAGTAAAACGGTGAAGCTCTCGCGCCGTGCGGGATCTTCGGCCCACACGTGCTCCAGCGCGCGCAGCCTGCGGATGATCCCTTTGGTGTAATCCACACGATCGACACTCACGAGGAGCTTGTGCCCCGCGGTTGTGTACCGCGTACGAAGCAAAGCGGCAACTTCGCCTGTCCGGGGCAGCGATGCGAGCCGCTCCCACTCGGCAACATCGATACTGATCGGAAACGCGGCCACTCTCATCACGCGGCCTTCGAAGTCCACCGTGCCCGCGTCTCGATCAACGTGCCCCGGCATCATTCTATCTACACAATCGAGGAAGTTGCGCGCATACCCTTCTGTCTGGAACTCGAGCAGATCGTTTCCGAGCAGACCGCGCAGCAACGCGTCGTGGACGCCGAGCGGAATGAGCCGGAAGACGTCGGGCGGCGGAAAGGGGATGTGCCA
>JBBSHV010000124.1:0-7544 GCA_038232435.1 Gemmatimonadales bacterium
CTCCAACACATCGGAGTGCCTTCCATCAATCTCGGCTTCGGCGGCGAGGACGAGGGCGGTATCTACCACTCGGTCTACGACGACTTCTACTGGTACACGCATTTCTCCGACACCAGCTTTGTGTACGGCCGCGCTCTCGCGCAGACGAGTGGAACGGCCGTGATGCGTCTCGCTGACGCCGATGTCATTCCGTACGACTTCACCAACCTGGCCGAGACCGTTCAGCGGTATGTTGGCGAGCTCAAAACCCTCGCCACCAGGGAGGCGACTGAAGCAGTAGAGCACAACACGGAACTGGAGGACAGCACTTTCAGATTGACCAGCGATCCTCGGCGTCCCATGGCCGCGCCGGCCACGCAAGTGCTGGTTCCACATCTCGATTTTGCACCGCTGGAGAACGCCGCGGATTCCCTCACGCGGGCTGCGGCCCGGTACAAAAAGACCATTGCGCGTGTGATGGATGCGGCCAACTCCCCGTCGTCGACCGCACAGTTCGCTAAGCTCAACGACGAGCTCATTAGAAGCGAGCGCTTGCTCCTGTCCGACGCGGGGCTCCCCAATCGCCCGTGGTTCAAGCACCTTCTGTACGCTCCGGGGTTTTACACTGGATATGGAGTCAAGACCATTCCAGCCGTGCGTGAAGCGATCGAACAGAAGGACTGGTCCCTTGCTGGGCGCGAGATCACTCGCGTGTCCAGGGCTCTGGATGCCGAGGCCACACTGGTTGATCGCGCCGCCGGAACGGTGCGCCCGTAACCGCGGCGGCAGGGCGCGCCTGAAGGGCGCGGCTGAAGGGCGCGGCTTCAGCCGCGCCCTCCTGAAGCCGCGGCCTACGATGACCTATATTCAAACCATGACCGTGAACCGCGCCGCCTATCTGATTGCAGTCCTGGGCGCGCTCGCGTGCTCCACTCCGAGCGCGGGCGCGCAAACTCCCGTGCGTTGGACCGCGACCGCGCCGTCGGCGCCAGTTACGCCAGGCTCGACCACGAGCGTCGTGCTCAAGGCAAACATCGATGAGGGATGGCATATCTATGCCATCAACCAGGGAGCCGGCGGCCCCGTGCCGACCCGAATCACTCTGGCCCCCGGACAGCCGTTCGCCCTCGCCGGTGCCATCCGCGCGATCTTGGCTCCACGTACCGAGATGGACGCCAGCTTTGGCATTAATGTGATGCTACACGAGAAAAACGCGGCGTTCGTCGTGCCCGTGCGGCTCGACCCCGCGGTCCGGAGCGGCATCGACACAGTGCACGTCAATGCTCGATACCAGGCCTGCAACGCAAGTCTCTGCCTGCCGCCCCAAACCGCAAGGCTTACCGCTGCCGTTCTCGCCACGGGCGGTAAGTAGCGCATCGTGACGCTCGTACCGCTGTCGCTTGTGGCCCAGATAACTCCGGCACTCTCGGTGCCCGGTATCTCGGCGTCGTTTTTGGGGCTTGCCGCCACGGCGGGCGCACTGTCGCTCCTCACGCCGTGCGTCTTTCCGATGGTGCCGGTCACTGTCTCGTACTTCCTGCGTCACGCGGGAGCGAGCCGAGCGCGCGCATTCACCGCCGTCGCGGTCTTCGGCGCGGGAATAGTCGGTACATTCACGGCACTGGGCGTCGCCGTCGCCGCCCTTGTCGGCGCGGCTGGTCTCGCGCGCTTTGCCGCGGACCCATGGGTCAATCTCGCCATCGCCGCGGTATTTCTCGCGCTCGGCCTCAGTCTCCTCGGCCTCTACACCATCCAGCTCCCGTCCAAGCTCGTCAGTACCCTGGATGCGGCGACGCGCCGGAGCGGAGCATCGGACACCACGAGCGCGCTGCTCATGGGTGTCCTCTTCACGCTCACCAGCTTCACCTGCACGGCACCATTCATCGGTACTCTGCTCGTCGCTGCTTCTGGTGGCCAGTGGCAGCGTCCCATAGCGGGAATGCTCGTCTACTCGCTCGTCTTCGCTCTCCCGTTCATCGCGCTCGCCACGGTGCCTCGGTGGATCGGCCAGCTCCCGCGCGGCGGGGCCTGGCTCAATCGCGGAAAAGTCGTGATGGGTTTCTTCGAGATCGCCGCGGCGGTGAAATTTCTATCCAACGCCGACGTGGTGTGGCGTTGGGGCTTCTTCACCCACGATGTAGTGCTCGGCAGCTGGGTCGCGATTTCGCTGATCACCGCCTTCTATCTGCTCGGCGCTTTTCGTCTGCCACATGAGCCAGCCCCCGCTCCGCGTCCCGGACGCGATGAGCCCAACGAGCGCAGGCCCGGTAATACCCAGCAACTGCTGCCGCATCTCAGCGGCGCGACCGGCGCGGGCGCGTTCGCATTCATGGCACTCGGCATGTGGCTTGTCACCGGGCTTACCGGTCGGCCACTCGGCACCGTCGAGTCGTTCCTCCCGCTCGTGGATGGTCCACCGCCAGCCGTGAGCGCCGACCAGGTTCCGGCACAGCTAAACTGGCGCCTGAACGACTTGCCCGGTGCACTCGCTCTCGCCAAACGGGAGCATCGGCGCGTCTTGATCGACTTCACGGGGTACACCTGCACCAATTGCCGATGGATGGAGGCGAATATGTTCTCCCGCCCGGAGATAAAGGTCGCACTCGACAGGTTCGTCCTTGCACGGTTGTTCACTGATGGCGACGGCGAGATGTACGAGCGGCAGCAGACAATGCAGGAGCGGCAGTTCGGAACCATCGCCCTCCCACTCTACGCGGTTGTCGACGCTGACGGCAAGACAGTCACCACATTCGCCGGCCTCACGCGAAGCCCGAACGCCTTCCTCAGGTTCCTCGCCCAAGGGCAAGCCGGCTCGCTCGCTGAGCAGTAACCATCTGATAGTCTGTGTTGGGCTCGGAACGACCGTTCACAAGACGTTACTCGTGACCTCGCTGCAACCTGTTCATAGTTTCGATCGTCTCTATTGGCGAGTCTTCCCGCCCGTTGTGCCCAGCTGTCTCTTCCGCGGTTGTACCGCCCCACCCCTCGTTGCATCGTCATGACCAATCGCTGCTCCTACCGGTCCACGCTCCTCCTGGCGATCACCTCGCTGGCGACGCTCTCCGCATCACCTCTGGCCGCCCAGAAATCAAGTCGCGGCTCCGCGAGTAAATCCGCGAGGAACTCCTCTGCGGGCGCGACCTCCGGACGCGCCGCGTCCAAGCTCGTCCCGGTGACCGTGCTGCCGGTCGATGAAGCTGCGGGCGATTCGGTCGGAATGATCATCTCCCGCGACTTCGACTTCGGTGACCGCATCCGTGTGGTTCCGACCGATTCGATGCAGCGCGCTTCTGTCGTGCTCCGCGCCGTTCAGTCGCCCACCGGTCTTACCGTGTCGCTGCTCGACCCGCGCACGAGCACGGTGAAGCAGGAGCGCCAGTTCCCGCTTCCAGTGGTCCCCGCTCGCCGCGATTCCGCGATCACCGATTCCGTCGGACGCGCACTTGCCGCACGCGATGTGGAGCGTCAGAGCGTGATCGCACGTTACACGGTGATGCGCGACTCGCTACTCGCCGTGAAGGCGAGAAAGGCGCCCAAGCTGCGCGACAAAAAGGCCCGAGCCGCGTACGCGCTCACGGTTGCGGCGCGCGACTCTCTACTGGCTGCCGTGATCGCGAACGATAGCACCACGCGCGGCGATGCTCAGCACGATTCGGTCGTCACCAACTCCACGCTCAAGGCGATGTTGGCACGCGACGTCTTCGCGCGCGACTCTACCGCCGCGGAAATTCGTTGGGCGATTCATGGCGTTGCCGATGAGACAGAGCAGTGGATAACCGGTCACAGGGGATCGTCACAATCGCGCCTCACTTACGTCGCCAACGGCGAGCTACGGGTTGTGGACGCGGATGGCGCCAACGACCACGCTGTCACGCACGGCGGGAAGGCACTGTCTCCATCGTGGAGACATGACGGGCGCGCCGTGGTCTACGCCGACATGAACGACTCCGGGACGCAGATCGCATGGGTCGATCTCAACACTGGACTGGCGAAAATGGTCAACGCGACCCCGCGCGGTCTCAACATCACGCCAGTCTTCTCGCCGGATGATCGGTGGATCTACTTCGCCAAGGGCGATGATAACCGCATCGAACTGGTCGCCGTTCGTACCGACAGCATGCTCCCGATCAAGCACGTAACAGCTTCGCTTCCGTTCGACTACTCGTCGCCGGTGTTCAGCCCGGACGGTGCACGCATCGCGTTCGTCTCCTCCCGCCCCAACCTGCCACAGGTTTATTCCATCAACCTGGATGGAACCGGTGACCGGCTCGAGACCCCGCACTTCGGGTCAGCGCGAAGCTATCGCACCAGCCCCGACTGGAGTCCCGACGGCCGTTCGCTCGCGTTCCAACAGCAGAACGGCGATTTCCAGGTCTGGTCCGTGACACTTCAGGATCACAAGCTGCGCAAGCTCACCTCGGTCGGCGAGAACGAGGACCCTACCTGGGCTCCAGATGCTCGGCACGTCGCCCTCACGTCCAATCGCGGCGGCTCCAAGGCAATCTGGATTCTCGACACTCAGAGCGGGCGCTTCCGCCAGCTTACAAACGCCGGTGACGCACGCCTAGCGGCCTGGTCTCCCACGCTTCGCGCGGCCCACTAAGCGCCTCAGGTGTATAGCACATGGATCGGCCCACGCAGAGGTGTGGGCCAATCCAACGAACCGGAGTGTCCGCGGCGTAGTCACTGTGCAATCACGCTGTGATTGCACAGTGATAATATCCCTGCGTTAGATCCCTGTCCGCCAATTATACCGGAGCCATCCGCATGAGTTTTCCCCGCCCGGCCCTGGGCGTCACTGCCTTCATGGTCGCTCTTTCCACAGCTGTTTGCACGAGCATGGCCGGCACCGCGGGCGCACAGCAATCGCAGGTCGCCGTACCGCAACAGTCTGCCGATGCCCGCCGCGGTTCGGCCGACACCTCCATATTTGCCGCACTGCATCAGTCGCCGGAGCCAGACGTGTATCGCGCGTCCGATGGACGGCCCGGCCCCAGGTACTGGCAACAACGCGCCGACTACGACCTGCATGCCACGCTCGACACCGCCGCAAAGTCGCTGCAAGGGTCGATGACGATGCGCTACACCAATAATTCACCAGACACCCTGAATTTCATCTGGGTTCAGACTGAGCAGAACGCCTTCCGTCCGAACTCTCTCAATAGTCTCATCTTCGCGCAGAATAGCCGCTTCGGCGCGCGAAACTTTGTTGGCGGAGATGTGTTCGATCGTTTCAACCAGGTGACCGGCGGGCGCACCGTCGCGCTCAAGCTGCGCGACAACGGGACGGTCACCAAGGTCGATCTTGCTCGGCCGCTCGCGCCGGGACAGACGGCAACTTTCGATGCGGCGTGGCACTTCGCTATTCCGGAGCACGGCGCCGACCGCATGGGACGCGAAGGCTCGCTGTATGAGCTGGCGCAGTGGTATCCACGCGTCAACGTATATGACGACGTGCGCGGTTGGAACACGGAGCCGTACCTCGGACAGGGCGAGTTCTACCTCGAATACGGTGATTACAATCTCAGCGTGACGGTTCCGTCAGGCTACATCGTCGCGGCGACAGGCACGCTGGAGAATCCGCGCGAAGTCCTGACCGCGACGCAGATTTCACGTCTGGCGCAGGCCGCCAGGTCCGACAAGCCGGTGGCGATCATCACGGCCGCTGAGCTGCAGAGCGGCGCCGCGCGTGCACGGACATCCGGTACCATGACCTGGAGATTCCGCGCCAGGAATGTGCGCGACGTTGCCTGGGCTGCGTCGCCCGAGTATCAGTGGGATGCTTCGAGTTGGCGCGGTATCATCGCGCAGGCATACTACCGCCCCAGTTCCGCCGTGAACTGGGATGACGCCGCCGATCAGTCGCGCATGTCCATCCAGGAATACTCCGAGCGATGGTATCAGTATCCGTATCCGCAGATTTCGGCCGTCGAAGGACCAATCAGCGGAATGGAATACCCCATGCTCGCTATGGAAACCAAGAGTCGCGACAAGCCCGACCTGTACAATGTTGTGACACACGAGATCGGTCACAACTGGTTCCCGATGATCGTGGGCTCCAATGAGCGCACGCACTTCTGGCAGGACGAAGGATTCAACACCTTTGTCAACACGTTCAGCGAAGCACGCCGGTATCCCGAAGGCGGCGATCAGATGAAGCGCGCAGCCGCCGAGCGGGCCGAGATCGAGGCGAGCCAGGTCGCGAATGCCGACGTACCGATCGAAACCCCGGCGGACCGTATAGCTCCGCGCAAGCTCGGTTTCACCGAGTACACCAAGCCATCGGTCGGACTGCAGCTGCTGCGTCAGGAAATCCTCGGCCCCGAAGCGTTCGATGACGCCTTCCGGACGTACATAAATCGCTGGGCGTTCAAGCACCCGACTCCCGCGGATTTCTACCGCACAATGGAGAACGTTGCGGGACGCCGCCTGGACTGGTTCTGGCGCGAGTGGTTCGTGGAAGACCCGCACTTCGACCAGGCCATCGATTCAGTGGCCGTACAGCCGGCTGTACAGCCGGCCGGAGATACGTCCAGCGTCGTGGTCGTGTACGGCAATCACGCGCGCGGTGTGTTGCCGATCCGTGCACGCTTCAGCTTCAGTGACGGAACCGTGCAGGACTTCAATTATCCGGCTGAGGTGTGGAGCACGAACACATCGCAGTACCCACGCCAGTATTCGTTCGCCGGCAAGACGCTCACGCGCATCGACCTCGATCCAGACCACCGCCTTTTGGACGTCGATCGCTCGAACAACGTGTGGATAGCACGGTGACCAGACCGTCTCCGCGTGCCCAACCGGAATGAATTCTCCCCTCGACCTCGGCTTCGATCACCGATTTATTCCCGCTACCGTTCCCGAAGCCGAGCGTGGGCCGGTACTGCTGCTGCTGCACGGTACCGGAGGGGACGGTGACTCGCTGCTTCAGTTAGGCTCCACGCTCTCACCGACGTCGGCGCTGTTGAGCCCGACCGGAAAGGTGCGAGAGGGTGGAGCGGCGCGCTTCTTTCGCCGTCTTGCCGAGGGTGTGTTCGACGTCGAGGATCTAAAGCTGCGCACCAGCGAGTTGGCCTCTTTCGTGCGCGAGTCAGTCGTTGCGTACTACCTCGATCCAGCGTGCATTGTCGCGGTGGGATATTCCAACGGCGCCAACATCGCGGCGAGCATGCTGCTATCGGGGGAGTCGGTGCTCGCGGGCGCCGCGCTTTTCCGTGCGATGGTTCCATTCGAGCCATCCCGGCCTGTAGATCTGCGCGGTGCTCCAGCACTACTGTGCTCCGGCACGAGCGACCCAATCGCCACGCCCGCGGAAACCGCGCGACTTGCGGAGCTGTTGGAGGCGGGGCACGCTCGCGTGGACGTACATCGTGAGCCCGCCGGCCATCAACTCGTGATGGGCGATGTCAGAGCCGCGACGGATTGGATCCAGCGGGAGTTCTCGCCGTCAGCCTCGTGACTCCAGCACTGATCTGATCGCGGCGATACGCGTTTTCCACCACTCAAAGTCGTGGTACTCGCTGATTGCGGCTGAGTCCTCGATCTCGTTCAGCGCCATGACCGCGGGA
>JBBSHV010000125.1:0-7482 GCA_038232435.1 Gemmatimonadales bacterium
ATTCTGGCCCCTTTTATCCAGCGCATGACACGCGTGGATCTGCGGGTGAACGTGATGGACGTGCCGCCGCAGGACGTGATCTCGCGCGACAACGTCTCCGTGCGCGTCAACGCCGTGGTGTACTTTCGCGTGGTTGACCCGGACAAGTCCGTGCTGCAGGTGGCGGACTTCTATCAGGCCACCAGCCAACTGGCGCAGACGCGCCTACGTTCGGTGCTGGGCCAGCACGAGCTGGACGAGATTCTCTCCCAACGCGACTCGATCAATCACACTTTGCAAATCATTCTGGACGAAGCCACGGATCCGTGGGGCATCAAGATCGCCAATGTCGAGATCAAGGATGTTGACATCAACGAGACCATGGTTCGCGCCATCGCCCGCCAGGCCGAAGCCGAGCGCGAACGCCGCGCCAAGGTGATCCACGCGGAAGGCGAGATGCAGGCCGCCGAGAAACTGCGCGACGCCGCCGCGATGCTGTCGCAGCAGCCACAAGCGCTACAACTGCGTTACCTGCAGACCATGGCCGACATGGCCAGCAATGGCAAATCCTCGACCATCGTGTTCCCGCTACCGATGGATCTGATCAAGCCGCTTCTGGATGCAGTCAATCCGAATCGGCTCGAGCCAGGTGAGCGCGCTAATAGTGGTGCAGCGGTGGTACAACACTCCTCAAACGGCGTGTGATTCGTGCGACGTCTGTGAAATGTCCGTGAGCGGACCAACCGCTGGAATGACCTCCCGTTGCTGGTCTCCGGCCTCAGCATGATCAGACTCATCGTCATTCTCTGCGTCGCCATGTCGCTGCCGTTTCCTTCAGGCGCGCAGGCGGTGGACAGCATCCGAGCAGCTGGACTGGTACAGCCCGTACAGGTCGTTCGCGATCGTTGGGGAATTGCCCACATCTCTGCCAGGAACGAACACGACCTGTTCTTCGCCCAGGGATACGTCGCGGCAGAGGATCGATTGTTTCAGTTGGAGGTGTGGCGCCGCCAGGCCACGGGTACAGTCGCGGAGCTGCTTGGGCCGAGGGAGCTCAAGCGCGACATCGGTGCTCGGCTGTTCAAGTTTCGCGGCGACATGACGGCCGAGTTGCGTCGTTATCATGCGCATGGACCGGCGATCGTTGGTGCCTTTGTCGACGGGATAAATGCGTACGTCGCGGAGACCGAACGGAACCCCACGCTGTTACCGATCGAGTTTCGCCTGCTCGGCACCAGACCGGGACGTTGGACTCCGGAAATCGTGATCTCCAGGCACCAGGGTCTGCTCGGCAACATCGACGAAGAGCTGCAGTACGGGCGCGCCGTCGCCGCCGTGGGGCCAGCAGCGGTCAGGAAGATTGTACCGTTCGGTCCCGGCGATCCCAAACTGAGTCTGGATCCGGCGATTGACCCCAAGTTGCTTTCGGCTCCGATCCTCGAGCTGTACCAGGCATTCCGCACACCGGTTCGCTTCGAGCCCGCAGATGTAGCGGTGGCGTACCGCGGCAATCAGAATGAGTACAATCGGCTCGCCGCGACCGCCGATTCGCTCGCCGCGGATCTAAAGATTCACGAGCGGCGCGACATCGGCAGCAACAACTGGGTTGTGAGCGGCCGACGAACCGAGAGTGGCCATCCGATAATGGCGAATGATCCACACCGGGCCCAGTCGGCGCCGTCGCTACGCTACTGGGTGCATCTCAAAGCGCCCGGCTGGGACGTGATCGGAGGTGGCGAGCCTGAGATCCCCGGCGTATCCATCGGCCACAACCAGTACGGCGCATGGGGGCTCACTGTCTTCGGCACCGACGGCGAGGACCTGTACGTGTATCAAACAAACCCCGCCAATCCTCGGCAGTATCGCTATCGCGGTGCATGGGAATCGATGCGCGCGATTACCGACACCATCCCAATCAAAGGCCAGTCGCCCGCGATCGTCGCCCTCCGGTACACTCGGCACGGACCCGTGGTGTTGGAGGACACGGCGCACCATGTGGCCTACGCTGTGCGCGCCGCCTGGCTGGAGCCGGGCTCGTCGCCGTATGCCGCGAGCCTGCGGATGGATCAGGCGAAAACGTGGGCCGAGTTTCGCGACGCGTGCAGCTACGCATACATCCCGGGCGAGAACATGGTGTGGGCCGACCGCGCCGGAAACATCGGGTGGCAGGCGATCGGGATCGCGCCAATCAGAAAGAATTGGAGCGGTCTCGTCCCCGTACCGGGTGATGGCCGGTACGAGTGGGCCGGCTATCTCCCGATAAAGGAGAAGCCGCACTCCTTCAACCCGCCCTCCGGGTTTATTGCTACCGCGAATAACGACCTTATCCCAGCTGGTTACGCGCACATGGACGCGGTTGGTTTCTCGTGGGCCGATCCGTACCGTTGGACGCGCATCTCCGAGGTGCTCAGCGCCGGTCGCAAGCTCTCCGTAGCAGATATGATGCGGTTGCAGACAGACTACCTGTCAATCCCCGCTCGCCAGCTCATTCCGCTGCTTGGTCACGTGACCTCGTCCACCAGTGCAGTAGACAGCGCGCGCAAGATGCTGCTCGCATGGGATTATGTGTTGGACAAGAGCTCGGTTCCCGCGGGACTTTACGAAGCATGGTTCCGGCGATTGGACGAGAACGTCACGCGTGTGATGGTGCCGGAGGTGGCGCGACCTATCCTTAGATCCGCTTCAACCGGCCGGCTGGTGCAGTGGCTCACCGCTCCGACATCGGAGTTCGGCGCCAATCCGAACGCGGGACGTGATTCGCTGCTACTTCACAGCCTGGAGCAGGCGGTTTCGGATTTGACGCAGCGCTTCGGGCCGGACCCCAAAGCATGGGTGTACGGCCAGGAGAAGTACCACCACGCGTTGATAGTGCACCCACTCGCTTCGGCTGTGACCGGTGACGTGCGCAACAAGCTCGATGTTGGTCCAGCGCCACGCGGTGGCGACGGCAATACCGTCGGTGCGACCGGAGGATCCAACAACCAGACATCCGGCGCATCATTCCGCATCGTCAGCGACGTGGGCGATTGGGAAACAACAATGGGAATCAACAATCCCGGTCAGGCGGGAAACCCCGGCGATCCGCACTATCGCGATCTCTTTTCGCTGTGGGCCAATGACCGGTACTTTCCCGTTGCGTACGCGCCGTCGCACGTCGGGGCGGTGACGGAGCGCAGGACGATGTTGTTGCCGGGTTCGCGACGGTGACTAAAGAGTGGTGCAGGTATGCGCCGGCGCGTGAATCTTAGCGGTTGACGTCATAAGGCTGCTAGCGTAACTTCCCTATGACAACCACTCGGAGGAAGTGTGGGTAGGCCCCGAAAGCACGCCAAAGTCGTAGAGAACGGCCAATCGGATGAGCCGGATCCGAGTGGGATTCGCGTGCTCGCTGTCCCTGGGCAGCCGACCGATTTAAGGGTGATAGCCGGCTCGCTGGTTAGAGAGTTCATGCCGCCGTCGCGACAGTCTGCGACCAAGCGAATGTTCTTCGAGCGGTCGATGCGGGCATTGCTCGAACTGGTCGATACCGCCTCGGAGACAGTTGTGGAAGAGGCGCTGAAGTCTCGCACCGGTGCCGGAGGAATTGCGCGATTTGTTGCGGACGCCATTCCGCTGAGCGCGGGACTGGCGGATGCAGACCCGCTCGCGGCATCGTTCGCGCGCGTGGCGGAGAAAAAGCAAGCTCTATTGAAAAGAGCTGGTGGAGTATTTGGCGCGACGCAGGTGGCGAGGCTGCTCGACGGCATTTCGCGCCAGGCTGTTGAGAAGCGCCGCGCGGCTCAGCAGTTGCTCGCCGTTCGGTCTGCCAGCGGTGACTATCAATACCCCGCGTGTCAGTTCACCCCAGACGGTGTGGTATCACACCTCGGCGAGTTCCTCCGCGCGTCAAGATTCCGTGACCCGTGGATGCAACTGCAGCTCCTTCTGTCCACCCCTGAGACACTCGCAGGACAGCGCGTCATCGAGGCGTTGGCGAGCCCGGACGCGCAGGTTCACACCGAAGCGATCCGGGTTGCCCAGAGCGCCGGTGAGCTCGGCGCATAGTGGGAACCCATGGCATCTGCGCGGCGCCGGTCGCCACTCCTTACGGAGCTTGCTAGCGGCACCAATCTGTGGCGCATTCACAAGGCGGAGCACAGCCCGCTCTGGTTTGGCCCAAGTCCCGGTGACGCCCCTATCAACCGCTTCGACGCACCCGCGGGCGAATACCGTATCGGGTATTTCGGCATGTCGCGCGATGGTGCGTTCGCCGAGGTGTTTCTGCGAGTCCCACCGGTTGAGATCGTTGCGATGGACGAAATCGCCCTTCGCCGAATCACCAGCATCGAGATCACCCGCCCTGTACGGCTGGCGCAGTTGCACGGGGCAGGTCTGGCGCGCCTTGGGATCACCGCGTCGGCAACCACCGGGGCCGACTATGCTCACGCCCGGTACCTCGCGCTCGAGTTGTGGTCCCAAGCTTCACCGCCGGACGGCGTGCTATACCGTGCACGCCACGATGACGAGCACGTGTCGGTTGCGCTCTTCCATACGGCCGAGTCGAGTTTACGCGTAGGCTCACCAAGGCCGCTCACTGATGACCGGGGCTGGCTTGCCGACCTCGCGGTGAGGTATGGGTTTGATTTTACGCCGTAGGCCGCCTCGCGTGCCGTTGCAGCGATCGGTACGTGCAGGGCCTGTCAGCCGTGAACGGCGGGGCGCCGGCAAGCCGGTGGTTCGCGGCACGCGGCTCGCCGTCGATTTTCTTCTCCTACTCTTCGCCGACGGCTAGACTGCTGACCAGGTTCTGGCTAGTTATCACAGCTGACACCCGAGGCGCTCCGAGCGGCCTTTGCCTATGCGGCTGAAATCACACACGACGAAGCATTACACCTGATGCGCCGCGGCGCCGCGTGATGGACGCAGGCCATTGTGCGCCTGCTAACTGATGAGAATGTGCCGTTACCGATTTGCGTCTGCAACACGCGCGTACGTGTACTCTTCCCTAACGACCCGTCACTTCGGCTTTCGTTCGCTATCCAAAAAACACATGTAGCCGTAACGTAGCCATCCCGAACCGGTGCGCTGTCAGACGTCGGTCGTACTCTGTCCATCCTGGCAGTGTCACTCGGCTCACCACGGTATAATGGCTACGCTCGCGGTTTACTGGTCCCCAGATCCTGAAGCCTTGCTCGGCCGAGCCGCGGCCCCGTTCGCGAGCGCAGGCCGAGTCGCCGAGCCGCTGCCACTTCTTGCGGTGCGCCAGGGTGGTATCCGTGACGCAGTACACGACCTGGCGACGAGTGCCGGTTGCCATGGCTGGCTCGGCAAGCCGCTAGTTGTATTTCAGGAGCTGCCGCAGCTACTGGCGGGTGACGTTGCACCGCTAACGACGTTCGAGCGGCGTGCGATTGTCGAGCGGATTCTGCACGAGCAGGCGCCGCCGCTACTCGCGACCGCGGCTCGCTCCAGGCGAGTCGCTCAGGGACTGGACGCGCTGCTTGGCGAGCTGATCGCCGCGGATGTCGCGCCGGACCAGCTGCCGGACATGCTCAACCGCACCGGCCGTGACACATGGATGTGCCAGCGCGATGCTGAGCTGGCGGCGCTGTACGCATCGTATCACAGCATACTCGCCGAGCTGCCGGAATGCGACGGCATCAGACGGTCTGATGGTCGCGATGGGCTAATACAGGCAGCACGCGCTGTACGTGGAGAGCCGGCTGTCGTTCAGCAACGACTGCGGCGCCCGTTCGACTCCTCCCGCGCAACGCGGTCCATCGACATCTATGGCCTCGCCGATCTCCGCCGCGGATGGGGTGCGCTGATCGATGCGCTGCACGGTGCGTCGTTCATCCAAGAGCTCCGGCTCTATCTCGTTGCTGGCGCGGATCCCACAACGCTCGGCGCGGATGACTTCAGATCCCAGCTCGCTTCGCGCGCCGACAGCGTCGAGCTGATCCCACCCGGTGAGCGATCCACCCGGCTCGTGCACCTGCGGTCATCTCTATTCCAGCCGACGCCTGGAGCCGCCGCACCGGGGGAAGATGTCCGCGGACTCGCCGCACCGGACATGCAACGCGAGCTCGAGAGCGTCGTGCGACGCGTGAAGCAACTCATTACTGATGGCGGTGTAGCGCCGCGTAATATCGCCATCGTGGCACGCCAGGCCCGACCATACGCCAACCGCGCGGTAGAGCTGCTCACCGGGGCGGGAGTGCCAGCAACCGCGAGTCTCAGGCACACGCTTTCGGATATCCCTGCGCTTCGCATGCTGCTGCGCATCTTTACGGCGGCGGGCACCGGTTGGTCCGAACGCGCGCTGGAGCAGCTCGGCTCGTCACCGTATCTGGACATCGAGCTCGACACTGCTCTCCTGACGCATCTGCGGGGTGAGGCTCGCCCGCGAACGGTCGCCGATTGGGAAGGTGTTGTTGCACTGGCGATGCGGAATGCAACGTCGAACACCGATCCAGAGGACGATCGACCGAAAGCACGGCGCATCGAACGACTGCAGCACCAGATGGCCCAGTTCGTCGCTGGCGCGAAGCCGGTGGAAGCCGCACGGTCGCTCCCGGAATGGATTGCGCTCACGCTTTGCGCAGTTGCATGCCCACCAGGCAACGCTGATGCGCCGCAAGGTTGGGACAATGGGATCTTCGGAATTGCGGTCAATGCCGTCGCACCGTGCGACACATCGGTCGACGTGGACGCAGCCACGCTGTTGACCGATGCGCTTCGCCTCGACCACCAGGCACTGCGAGAGCTGGTGTCGCAGCTGCAAGACTGGATATCATCGCTCGACCATCTGGGCCCGACCGATAACGCGTTTGCGGCGAAGCTCTCCCCAACAGATTGGGCCCGTGAGCTCGAAGCGGTTCTCGGAGACGAAGAGGTGAGTCTGCGGACCAGCCAGCAGCAGGGTGTGCAGGTTGTGGAAGCACTCGCCGCGGCCGGCCGGACATTCGATCACGTATTCGTCGTTGGTATGAACTCGCCCTCATTCCCGGCGGAGCCACCGCGATCGCCGTTCTTTTCGGACAGCGAGTGCGCCGAACTGCACGGGCGCGGGCTGCCGTTCGAAGCGGCCGCAACGTGGTTCGAACGCGAAGCGTCACTGTTCCGCTCGCTGGTTGGTTCGGCGCGACGCTCGCTCACATTGAGCTACAGCTATGCCGACGGTAGCGGCACGCCCCAGTTGGCATCGGCGTACTACGACGAAGCGGCATCACGGTTCGCGGTGGACGCGGACGGCGCGGACTGGGAAGTGCGGCCAGGCGGATCCGAACGTCTGCCAACCACTCTCGAGGATGTGTGGAGCAGCGCCGAGCTCGCGATGTACGCTGCGCATGGGTGGCGCACCCGCGGCACCGACGCCGAGCTCGGCGTCGTGCACTCGGCGCTCGCGCACCTGACGCGAGAGTCCGCGCACCGTCATCTCGTCACAGGCGTCCTGCACGCTGTACACATTGAGCATCACCGCGTGCGTGGACGCGCGGTGGACACGGACGATCGCGCCACACG
>JBBSHV010000126.1:0-7459 GCA_038232435.1 Gemmatimonadales bacterium
GGCGGCTCACTGGTGCGGTCCACACCTCCGATCGTGATCATTCCGCTCGTAGCGTGCGTCAGCCCCGCGATGGCTCGGAGCAGCGTGGTCTTGCCTGCTCCCGAGGGACCGACCAAAACGAGCCGTTCGCCGCGCTCGAGTGCAAGCGAGATGCGGGTAAGTCCCTCGGTCGCGCCGAAGGGCACCGATACGTCGCGCAGGCGAAGAGCCGGTGATGTGGATTCCGTGAATCCATTCCCAGTCACAACGGAACCACATCGGCGTGTGTCACGGCGCGCCGAGCGAGCGGCGCCGAGGCGTGTTGTGCGGCCAGGAGCAACAGGACTGGAGGGACGATCATGAGCAGCGCGGCCGCGGCCGCAAAACTCCCTTGCCCGTCGCGCATGTACGCGAAGACCTCCAGCGGAAGCGTGTGGACGGAGCCGCCGCCAATTGTCAATGTGAGCGCGTACTGTGACCACGAAATCAGAAAGCCGATCGCGACCGCCTCAACTATCTGCCGCCGCAGGATGGGGATCGTGACGGACAAGAGAACCTGCAGCGCTGTTGCTCCCAGCGTTCTCGCTTCCTCCTCGATGCCAGTGTCCAGAACGGTGAACACGCCCATGAAGTAGAGCGCGAGGTAACCAACTGTCGGCACCAGATGAGCGAGCAAAACGCCGAGCGTGGTAGATCCGAGTCCGATCGACAGGAGGAAGTACTGAACCCCGATCCCGAATGCGATCGGCGGCACCGCGATCGGCGCAAAGACGGCAGCGGCGGCAACATAGCGGGCATGCCCGCGCAGTCGGGCGATGCTGCGCCCCAACGGAAACGCGATGGCGCAACCGGCCACGCCGTCGAGAGCCGCCAGGACCAGACTATCGCGCAGGGCAACGCCGAGTCGCTGTCCCGACTGCGCGAGTGCCCTCCATCCGTCGACGCTCAAACTGTGTGGTAGTAGCGACGGATAGAACCAGCGCCCGCTCACTGACCAGAGCAGCAACAACGCTAACGGTACGACGGCCGAGGCAAAGAGCGCGAATAAGGCTGCGTATCGCAACGTCTTGGCGCGCGTCGTGATCCCGCTTTTGCTTGCCCTTTTGCTTGCGCTCCTGCTAGCGCTCCTGCTAGCGCTCCTACTGCTCACCCGCGTAGCCGCTCCGCCCTGGCGCGCGTCCACTCGTGTAATACAATTGCGATCAACGCGATGATCATCCCAATCAAGCCCAGGATGTATGCGTCCGCGCGTTGCGACAGGTCGAGCGCATCGTATCGTTCCAGAGTCAGAACGGGAAAGGCGATGGGGTTGCTCGGACCAAGTAGAGCGGAGGCCTCGTAGCTTCCGACGACGAAGATGAAGACAGCGGTCACCGCCGGTAGCAATCCGCGCCACAGCAGAGGCAACGTTATCCGCACGAACGCCTGCCACGCATTTGCCCCGAGCGTGCGTGCAGCTTCCTCCAACGCCGCGGCTCGCGTCGCCAGTAGCGAGAACGCGACAAGTGCCAGAAAGGGAAACTCCTTCCACGCGAGCGTGAGGATCAGTCCCACACCGTGGCTATCGTAAACCAGCGCTGGCATGTCGGCAGGCGATGCTGACAACCCCAACGCGTACAGTGCGCGAGAAATAAAGCCACTCTGTCCCAGTATGAGGAGGCCAACGGCGGCAGCGACAACGTATGGCACCGGGAGTGGCGCGATCGCCAGTCGGTGCGCCACTCTATCTGCTCTCTCTCCTCGGCGAAACATCGTGGCGGTGGCAATTGCCGCGGCGGTCGCGAGTGCGGTTGCGGCCGCGGAGTACCAGAGCGTAAACGCGATGCTGTCCCACACTACGCGCTCGCTGAGCACCCGGCGCGTGCGGTCCAGCGCAAAGCCAGTCGCTCCAACTCCGGTCAGGCCCACGGCACCGGCCACTGAATATGCAACCCCCAGTAGAACGGGCGCCGCAACCAGCAGCGCGGCAGCAAGTCCGCGGATGGTTTCCCATCGGTAAATACCGGCACCTGGACGACTCCGCTGCCCTCTGTGCGCGACTTGCTCGAAGGAGTTCACCTCACGTTCGCGCGGATCCGCTTTCGCCAATCACTCTGCAGCCGTTCGTGATACTGCGGCGCAACCTCGGGGCGTGCATATTTCGTGAGAGAATCGTGTGGCAACGAGTGAATGTCGGCCGCGAGCGCGCGAAATCTGGCTGCCCATTCAGCCGGCAATCGCTCCATTGAGAGCACGGTTCCGTCAGCCCACACATCCGGCTTCAGCTTTTGGAGCTGTGCTTCCGGCGAGAGGAGAAAGTCGGCGGTTACCATTGCGCCAGCAGGATTGCGGGCGTTGGCGGCGATCCCGAGATAGTGCGTGTTTGCGATCGTTCCGTCGCGCAATAACAGCGGCCGCGCGGTCGTTGGGAGGATCCCCTGCCGCACTTTGGTCACGACATCGTTCTGATTATTGGACATGGAGAAGTCCACCTCACCGTTGGCGAACAATCGGTGCAGCTCCGCCACACCGCCCGGGTACGCTTCACCCCGTCGCCATAAAGTCGGGCGCAATGCAGTGAGCCAGTCCCAGACACGCCCACTTCCCTCGGCGTACTTCTTTTCGTTGAAGCCGCCTTGAAATTGTTGCACGCCACCATTCAGTGCGTACATCAGCACGTTGAGAAAGGTGACTCCGGTAAACGACTGATCGTACGTGAACCGTCCCGGGTGTGCGCGGATCCAGCCGTTTAGTTCAGCCACGGTCCGCGGCGGCGACGGTGTGCGAACCGTGTCGTAGATGAGCGCGAACTGCACCGTTCCCCACGGCGACTCGTACCCGGCGGGATCTTGCTCGAAGTCGTGCGCGATGATCGCTGAGCTGCTATCCACGAAACGCGCGTTGGGGAGCCGACCTGCCCACGGTCCGAACAGTAGCCCGCTCTTGCGCAGATTGTAGAATGTTTCACCGTTGATCCACACCAGATCGGTGCTACCGGCGCCGCGCTGAGCCTGCTTCTCGATGGCGAGCTGGTTCAGGATTTCCGGCCCCTGCGCATCTACAGCGTTGACGGTAATGCCATAGCGTGCCTTGAGCCGCGGCGCGACCCAGGAATCCACGTACGAGTTGATGGATGGATCGCCGCGCCACATGCGCCAGGTGACCGTCGTCCCCTTTGCCTTTGCGACAATCTGATTCCACGACATCGCCGCCAGCTCGGCGCTGGACGGCGGCGGCGCGTCGCGCGAGCACGCGATCGCCGCGCCCAGTGCAGCCAACACGATCTCCGTAGCCGCGATGACTCGGCGCGCCGCGCGGCGGGAAGTGTTAGAAGGCATACCGCGCCGACAACTGCACCTCGCGCGGACGCCCGGCGACGGAGTACACAATCGGATCGCCGGGACGCCCGACCTGCGTGCGCGGTCCGCCACCGGAAATCCCATTTGCAAAGCCCGACTCCAAGGTGGAGTTCAGCGCATTGAATACATCAGCGCGAAGCTCCAGCCGGTTCGCGCCGACGGAAATGAGATACCCGACGCTCGTATTCAGCTCAAACACGCTCGGCAACCGCTCACCATTTCGCGCAACGCCGTAATACCGATCGAAGTTTCCAGTATAAAAGTTGCCGCTTGATGCGCCGGATCCGTCCAGATCGCGGAAGTTGGCGATGCGGTTGATTGGCGTACCGGTCTGGTAGCTCGCGATCCCCGCCAGTTGCACGCGGTCCCTGAGTGTGTACACCGTGCGCAGGTCTACCTTGTGCCGACGGTCGTTCACCGCGTCGGCCCACTCCAGGCCAAAGTTGTTGCCCTGCGTTGCGACGAAGTTGATGTCGTCCGTGTTGTTCTGCGCGTGGGACCAGACCCAGTTGAAGTCAGCGGTCCACGCATCCGTAAGCCGGTGACGCACGGAGCTGTTCAGGCCGAGGTAACGGCCCTTGCCACCCGTCTCGGTCGTAAACAACTGCCGGAACGACCCCCGCACGGGTCGAATGGGCCGATACAAGTCGCCTGCCTGCGCGGGTAGATCCAACGAATCACCCGGACCGATTGGGCGGCGGACAGCATTCAGATCCCACAGCCTGGGAAGATGCCGCGTCTCCACCCAGACGCCGTCGAGCGAGATGCCCCACGTGTCGCCGAACTTGTGCTGATAGCCGAGCGAAGTCTGATAACTGGTCGGAGATTGCAGCCCGAGCGCGAAGAGCGCGCGCTGCTGGCCGGGCGGGAGCGCAGTGACTGCGCCGGCTAGCGCGGCAGCCGACGGCGCAGAGCCAAAGCGTGGAGCGTTCGCTCCATCGAGAGTGACCACCGCGCCTCCGTCAGGTCCGAACTGGATCGCGTCCGAATAAATCGCGTACGGCAGCTTGCCGGTGTAAACGCCGAATCCGCCGCGAACAACGCTGCTTCTGTCCGGCGTCCAGTTTACGGAAGTCCGCGGTTGGAAGTTATTCAGATCCGGGTTGCTCCCGCCATGCGACGTGATGTCGTCATAGTCCCAGCGCAGTCCCAGGTTAAGTGTCACAGTTGGGATTGGAAGCCAGCGATCCTCTATGAACGCTCCCACCACCGATTGAGTGCGCGCGATATGCTGTTGCCGCACGTCCACGGTGTACGATTTTACGGCGATGCTCGTCGGGATATCGCGGATCGACACCAATCCGCCCGCGGGATGAATCTGCCCGTTGTCAATCACCACGTACGAACCCGCTGGATCAGTTCCCGCTCCGGTGAGCCGGAACATTCCGCTGATAAGATCACCACCTACCTGCAACCGATGCGTTCCGAACGTACGCTCCGCGACATCCTTCAGGTTGATCTGGATTTCGCGTTCATCGAACTGGAATCCGCTGGAGCCGACGACGGCTTTGGGCGCGCCATCCGCACCGAGAATCGTCACCTGTGGCACGCTGAACGTGCTCGAAGTGGGTGGATAGAACCAGTGATACGTTCCGATCTGAGCCGACGCGGTATTGCTCACGCCAGCCGCGAACATACTCCGATGCGTAAGCGCACCGAGAAACCCGATTCTGTGCTGCGTGTAGTCAGCCTCGGGAACTATGATCCCCGTGCCCAACCCCGCGAGACGTGTGTTGCTGAATGCCGCATGTACCGTTGTCTGTTGACGCGCATTCCAATCGTGGTCCAATCGCCCGAACAACTTCGTTCGATTGCGAATCGCTTCACCTGCCCCGTTCGCGTAACCGGTGACGACGGTCTGGCTCTGATGCTCGTCCACATACTCGGCCGCGCCGAACGCGTGCGTGCGTGATCCGCCGAGCCAGGCGGCGAGTGGCCCGCCAGCCGCTCCTCCCACCTGATACCGCCGAAATCCACCCGGGTCAACATTGGCTGGAGTGAGCGCCGCGCGCGCGTCGAGAGACGCACCCGGCCGGCCGTAGACGAATATCTCGCCGGAAACCTGATCGGTGCCTCCTTTGGTGACGTAATTCACCACGCCGTTGGAACTGCGCCCCAGGTCGGCGCTGTATGTGTTGGCGTTCACGTTCAGCAGAGCTAGTGCCGCGAGCGGGAAATCAATGCGAGGGCCGCCCAGAAAGCCCTCGTTATTGTCCAGGCCGTCGATGTAGTACTGCGTGTACAGCGAGTTGGCACCGTCGATGGATAGCTGCGGCGCGGTATCGAAGAAGCCAGTGGCCTGTGCGACTCCGGGAATAGTGAATGCAAGGTCGATCGGGCTGCGCGCATCGGTGGGTAACGCCTGAAGCTCGACCACGCCGACCGATCCGCCTGTAGCCGCGGTCTTCGTATCAAGCAGGGGACGGTCACGGGCCGCAACGACGCTGACGTTCTCCAGTCGTGCTGCGCCCCGGGCGGTGGTATCAGGCACCGTCGTTCCGCGCGTGGTCGTGTCCCGTGTAACCGTATCGCGTGTAACCGCACGAACCGCGATGGCACTTATGCGTAGGCTGTTAGTTGTGGACATCTGCCCCTGGACGGGCGATGCGATCGCGCATGTGGCCGCGACGGTGAGCCCCATGTTAATGCGTACAAGACGGACCAACGGAATCATGAAAGCTTGAGGCAGAGGTGAAGGGGAGCGGTGAAATATCTGCAAACGACCAATCAAGTGCGCGTCGCGTTGAGCGTGCCTGGAGATAGCTGTGACGCAAGCGCCGCCATGTTTGCGCGCACTATGAAGGTGAGGATCTCCCGCGCCGAATCCGCTGAGAACGTTCGCTCCATGGGCGGTACACGCGCGAGTAGCGGAAGTCCTCCCAGCTTCTCGCGCGCGCGTGCCATCACGTACGCCGGCGCGGATTCGGGGATCAGCAGAACGTCATCCTGGCCCACGATTACAGGGCGCACGTTGTGGCCGCTCGGCATGGCGCCGAATATATCCCGTGTCTTCTGCGCGAATCTGGGATCGGTGCCCACAAAGTACACAGGCCCCTGAACCAGGTGACGCGCTATCTCCGCCACCATATCCGCACGGAGGGAGGTTGCTATCCACGGCTTTCCGGCCCGCTCCGCTACCCGGCGTACGTCGTTGGCATGGAACGATGTGGTTACGATCAGATCAGCGCGCCGGATCTCAGCTTCAGCCTCGGCCGTATCCAGCTCGTGGAGTTCTACCGCGGTAGATGTGAGGCCGTAATCCGTGTGCAGCTGACGACAGAGTGAGTCGATCTGGTCGTCGTTGCACTCTACACAGACGGCTCGCAGCCTGAGCGTCTCGATGCAGCGACGCATCCGCTCTGGCATTTCAGTGGCGGATACGCCAAAAGAAAGCCCCTCCACGAGGAACTCCACCATGCGCCTTGCCATCGCCGGGAGCATGCCTAGCACTGGCGCGGCAGTGGCAGCCACGTAGATCCCCGAACGTGGCCGGAACTCTACGAGTCCATCGCGCTCCAGCTCGCGGTACGCCGCCAGGATGACGCGCTGATGTGCCCCGAACTCGCGGCCCAACTCGCGAACGCTCGGCAAACGATCGCCGGGCCTGAGCAGCCCGAGGTGCAGCCCGGAGACGAGCCGCCGCCGCAAGGATTCCGAAATCTCCGACCTTTTCCTAGCCCTCAAAACCGCTCCTGAATCGCATTCGCTTGCGGAGCACACGCGCTGAATGTACGGGTGAGCATGTAAGAGCACGCGAGCAGCATGCCAACCAATGAGGGTAGCAGATGACGCACTTCCACACCAACTGATCCGACAGCACTGCTGCACTTCGGCGCATGCTGTGCCATAAACACGGGTTGCTAGGCAGGCGATCGTAGATTCCGGTGTGGCCGAGCCGGGCCGCCCACGCCGCCTCCACCGCGCATCGGAGTCAACGCGTAATGAATAGATCGAGTTCTCCCGAAGTGGTCGTCGTAACCGGTGCTTCGGCCGGCCTGGGGCGCGCCATCGTGCAGAAGTTCGCCGAGCAGGGGGCGCACATTGGTCTGATCGCGCGCGGGCGTGACCGGCTGGAGAGCACAAAGCGCGACGTTGAGGCGGCCGGTGGTCGCGCCCTCGTCATATCGGCAGACGTTGCCAAC
>JBBSHV010000127.1:0-7458 GCA_038232435.1 Gemmatimonadales bacterium
AGGCGCCGTTCAACGCGCAGACAACAGCACCCGAGAACAAGGCATTCACCACCCAACGACTCGCGGATGGCGCACAGATGCTGCGCAACCTGTGGTGGACCGCGTGGGTAACCAGCACGCCATCCGCCGCGCCCGTCACTTCTCCTGCCGCATCGGTGCCCGTCACGCCACGGTAGCGCGGTACGTGACACCTAACTGCACGTGACAAGTGTCACATACCGCGGGTGACACGCTCCACTTGGTACAGTGCGATGCCAGGGCCATACTGAACACTCCGTCAACGACAGTGGGTGTAAACAGTGCCTGCATTGCATCGCTTCTCCTCGTTTACTGCCACCTTGCCGCTGCTCGCGGGAACGTACATCAGTCTGACCGCACCGGCTCTATCTGCGCAGAGTCTATCTGCGCAGGAAAGCGGCCAGACCCTGTTCAAGAACGTCCGTGTGTTCGATGGCACCAGAGCGATCGGAACGCGTGACGTCCTTGTATCGGCCGGTAAAATCGCTGCGATAAGTAGTTCGCTGCGAGCTCCCACAGGCGCGACCATCGTCGACGGATCCGGCTCGACGTTGCTGCCCGGCCTGATCGACTCGCACACGCATGTGTTCGGCGATGCGCTGGAGCAGGCACTCGCATTCGGTGTTACCACTGAGCTGGACATGTTCAGCGATCCGGGCGAGGGTGCGCGGTTGCGCGCCGAGCAGAAGGCACATCGTGTCGCGGGCCGCGCGGACATCTATTCCGCTGGAGTTCTCGTCACTGCGCCAAAGAGACACGGCACCGAGTACGGCTTCCCCATCCCAACGTTGGCTTCCCCCGATTCGGCGCTCGCGTTCGTGGATGCGCGCATCGCTGAGGGATCGGACTACATCAAGATCGTCCTCGATGATGGTAGCACGTATGGAATACAGATCCCGACACTGGCGTGTGAGGAGCTGCGGGCGGTTGTGCTTGCCGCACATGCGCGCGGCAAGCTCGCTGTAGTTCATGTTGGATCGCTGGCAGATGCGCGCGAAGCGATAGATGCCGGTGCCGACGGACTGGAGCATCTCTTTGTCGACCGCGCCCCTGACGCAGGCTTTGGCGCTTTCGTCGCGGCGCACCACGCATTCGTGGTGCCCACGCAGCCTACCAATCTCTCCGCCGCCCAAGCACTCACCTTCTGGACTAAAGGCGACGGCAAGACATATCAGGTGATGCTCTTCTCCGAGAGCCGCGGCAGGATGCCGAGTACGCGCGACTTCGTCGCCGGGCCGGATTGGAAGGAGTACACGTTCCCGCTGGCGAGCTTCGATGGAATCGACGGCCACGACATCATGGGAATAGCCTTCACCAACGGACCAGATGCGGGCACGTTCCAGCTCCGCATCGATCAGGTTGCGCTCAAGTGAACGCCGCTCGGATGAATGACTCTCAAGTGAGTGCACGGAACATGGATAACGTTGTCGCGGATAACGTTGTCGCGCGACTCAGCAGTGTCTCCAAAGTGTACGGTAACGCCACCGCGCTGAACAACGTATCGCTCGACATCGCGCGCGGTGGTGTCGTCGCGCTGCTCGGTCCCAACGGCGCCGGCAAGACTACCACGGTCAAGCTCCTGCTCGGACTCGCCGCTCCGACCTCCGGCACGGTAACACTCTTCGGTGCCGATCCGCGACATTCAACATCGCGCAGGCACATCGGCGCGATGTTGCAGGTTGGAAAGGTTCCCGAAACTTTGCGAGTACGGGAGCACGTCGATCTGTTCCGCAGCTACTATCCGGCTCCCATGTCGCTTCCCCAAGTTATGCAAGCGGCTGGACTCGAAGGACTCGAATCACGCCACTTCGGCGAGTTGTCCGGCGGCCAGCGCCAACGTGTTCTCTTTGCGCTCGCCCTCTGCGGCAATCCGGACATGCTCTTCCTGGACGAGCCGACGCTCGGCTTCGATGTCGAAGCGCGCCGCGCGTTCTGGGAGCGGATCCGCGCCTTCGTCAGTACCGGCCGGACAGTTCTCCTCACCACTCATTATCTGGAAGAGGCCGACGCGCTGGCCGATCGTGTGATCGTGATCGACCGTGGCTCGGTGATCGCCGACGGAACGCCCTCGACGATCAAGGCGCGAGTGTCCGGACGGCGCATCCGCTGCAACACCGCGCTCACGGAGATAGAGCTACGCGCAATTCCAGGAGTGAGCGACGTTCGCAGTGATGTTTACTCCGATCGGGATCGCACCGAGATCCTGGCCAGCGCGGCAGAGGACGTCGTGCGTGTGATGCTCGCGCGCGACTCCGGGCTGTCCGATCTGGAGATCACGAGCGTTGGCCTGGAAGAAGCATTCCTTGCGCTCACCGCAACTAATCATCATGAGGAGGCAGCATGACCACGCTAGCTACACACGGCATCCCGCGACCCGTCGGACCCGCTGCGCTCCAGGCGCCAGCCACGTACATGCCGGCCGGCCGGCGCGCCCGCATGTATTTCATGGAAGCCAGGTACGAGCTGGTAAAAACGATGCGCATCCCCGCTTTCGTCATTCCCGCGATCGGATTCCCGATCATGTTCTACATCCTCTTCGGGCTGGTCCTGCCGAGCGGCAAGGGTGGATCACATACCGCGGCAACGTATCTGCTCGCGACCTACGCTGCCTTCGGCGTAATCAGCATTGCACTCTTCGCGCTCGGCGCCGGAGTCGCGACCGAGCGCGGCCAGGGTTGGCTGGCGGTGAAGCGCGCGAGCCCGATGCCAGTATCCGCATACATGATGGGTAAGTATGCCATAACGGTGCTCTTCGCCCTTGTGCTCACAATACTCATCTGTACCATCGGTGTAGTGTTCGGCGGAGTACGCCTGTCACCCGGTCACTGGGCTGCACTGGTCGTGGTGGAGACACTCGGCGGACTGCCGTTCTGTGCGATAGGACTCGCAATCGGCTATCTCGCTGGCCCCAACTCCGCCGCCGCGGTAGTGAACGGCGTGTATCTGCCGATGGCGTTTCTGTCCGGCCTCTTCATTCCCGTGGAGATGCTCCCCAGATTTCTTCAGACCATTGCGCCAGTGTTCCCACCTTATCACCTGGCTCGGCTCGCCATCGCCGCGGTCGGTCTTGCGCCTGCGTCGAGTGCGTGGATGCACGTGCTCGCGCTCATCGGCTTTGGCGTACTCTTTACCGGCATCGCGGTGGTAGCGTATCGGCGCGATGAGGGGAAGGCGTACGGGTGAGTGGAACCACGCGGAACGGCACACGTTGAGGAACGCACATTGAGGCACGCACGTTGAAGCTCTCGCGATTTCGACTCGTCCCTGAGAACAAGTCTCTCGGCTGGACGCCGTATGCGTGGCTGGTGTACTTCCCGATGCTATTTCTGGTTCCGGCGCTGGAGCATGCCGGCGCCCGAACGTGGCTGCTTACCACGCTCGCGACGATTGTTTTTCTGCCGCTGTACTTCCGCGGATACTGGGCGCGCGATAAGGAGCTGTACGTTATCATCGCTGTGATCGCGGCGCTTGGAGTCGCGCTCGTTCCGATAAATAGGGCTGGTGGCACGTTCTTCGTATATTCCGCCGCGTTTGCTGGCTTCGTTCGCCCGCAACGACGAGCCATACAGCTGCTCGCCGCGATCTGCGCCGTGATTGTCATCCAGACTCTTCTCCTCCACAGTCCCGTGACGACTTGGGGCTGGGAGATAGTATTCGTGCCGCTTGTCGGCGGCGTGAATGTGCACTACGCCGGCGTGCACGAGATGAACAGGAAACTGTTTCGCGCGAGAGAAGAGATCGAGCACCTCGCGACCGTCGCCGAGCGCGAGCGGATCGCGCGCGATCTGCACGACCTGCTCGGCCACACTCTGTCCCTCATCACGATCAAAGCCTCGCTCGCATCACGCGTGATCGACCGCGACCCAGACCGCGCCGCGGCGGAGATTCGCGACGTGGAGCGAATATCCCGCGAAGCGCTCGGAGAAGTACGCGCCGCCGTGGCTGGCTATCGCACCGCGGGTCTAGCGCGCGAGCTGGCCAATGTGGAGTCAATGCTCGGCGCAGCCGGAATAACAATGCATGCGTCAATCGACCCGGTGACGCTCGCGTCAGCTGAGGAAGCGGTACTCGCGCTCGCGCTGCGCGAAGGTGTCACCAACGTCGTGCGGCACGCTCGCGCGCAGACGTGCAGCATTACACTTCGAATTGTGAATGGCGCACGGGTTCTGGATATCGATGACGATGGATGTGGCAAGCATACCGCTGACGGAAACGGACTCAGCGGCATGCGCGAGCGTGTTACGATTCTTGGCGGCACTGTAGTTACTGTAATTACGGAATCCAGGCCCGGCACTCGTCTGCGCATCGAGATTCCTCAGGCGAATGACGCCACGCTTTCGTTTGCGCCCCTCGATTCTACGCATGCCGTGGACACTGTGGACACAGCCGTCTCTGCATGATGATTCGCGTCATTGTGGCGGAAGATCAGGGAATGGTCCTCGGCGCCCTCGCGGCGCTGCTGGAAACGGAGTATGACATCGAGGTAGTGGCGCGTGCGCGTGACGGTAGAGAGGCCGTAACGCTCACGAGCCAACATAGACCTGATGTTCTACTCACCGATATCGAGATGCCGCACCTGAGTGGGTTGGAGGTCGCGGCCGAGGTGAAGCGGCTCCGCCTTCCGACACGCGTTGTGATACTCACTACCTTCGCGCGCGCGGGCTATCTGCGGCGTGCGCTCGAGGCCGGAGCGTCCGGTTATCTATTGAAGGATAGCCCTCCAGACATGCTCGCCAACGCGGTGCGGCGAGCCCACGCCGGACTGCGCGCTATCGATCCACAGTTGGCCGCCGAAGCGTGGACCGAGCCCGACCCGCTCACTGATCGCGAGCGACAGGCACTCCGCTTCGCGGGCGACGGCAAGACCAGCGCCGACATCGCTACTTCGCTCGGTCTCTCGGAAGGCACGGTGCGTAACTACATATCCGAGGCGATGGCAAAGATGCACGCCTCCACACGGGTCGAGGCGGCACGAATAGCCCGTGACAAAGGCTGGCTCTGACCTGGAGTTGCCCGTGTTCGGCAATTGTAGTAAGGGCGGGAATACGACTTGCGAACGTGTCGCACGCATGACACCAAGTCTTTTCGCGCCGCTTACGATTCGCGGCGTCACACTCAGGAATCGCATAGTGATGAGCCCCATGTGCCAGTACTCCAGCACCAATGGCTTCGCCACTGATTGGCATCTCGTCAACCTTGGCACTCGCGCCGTCGGTGGCGTCGCACTCGCGATAGCCGAGGCAACAGCGGTCACGCCCGAGGGGCGCATCTCACCCGCGGATCTGGGCATCTGGGATGACGCTCACATCGACGGGCTGCGCCGCTGCACCACGTTTGTTGAGCGCCAGGGCGCAGTCGCCGGAATCCAGTTGGCGCACGCCGGGCGAAAGGCGAGCACCCGTGTTCCATGGGAGGGCGTTGGTCCCGTCCCAATCTCCGAGGGCGGATGGCAGACCGTTGCGCCAAGTCCGATACCGTTCCGCGAAGGCGAACCCGCCCCCGAACAGCTCAGTGATAGTGACATCCAGAGCATCATCGTAGCGTTCGCTGCCGCTGCCCACCGTGCGGTTGAAGCTGGCTTCCGTGTGATCGAGCTGCACGCGGCACACGGATACCTAATCCACGAGTTCCTTTCTCCGCTGTCGAACCGTCGTGACGATCGTTACGGTGGCAGCCTGGAAAACCGCATGCGGTTCGCGTGCGAAGTCGTGCGGGCCACGCGCGCCGTGCTACCGGACGACTTCCCGCTCTTCGTCCGCATCTCCGCGACCGATTGGGCGACCGGCGGCTGGGACATCGATCAATCCGTCGAGCTTGCGCGCGTGCTCGCGCCTCTGGGCGTGGATCTCATCGACTGCTCCTCCGGCGCGCTGGTCCCGGGCGTGCGCATTCCCGTGGGACCAGGATACCAGGTTGAGTTCGCCGAGCGAATTCGGCGTGAGACTGGAATCATGACTGGTGCCGTCGGAGTGATCACCGATCCTTCGCAGGCCGACAGTATCATCGCCGAAGGACGCGCGGACGTGGTGATACTCGCGCGCCAGTTGCTGCGCGAGCCGTACTTCGCGCTGCACGCAGGCAAGCAGCTTGACGCTGATGTCGCATGGCCCGTTCAGTACGAGCGAGCGCGCGACTGACGCGCCATTATCCGCTGCCTACCTCAACCACCACCCGACATGAACATGCGCATCTTCACCTTCGTCTTGCTGGTGTACAGCATCGATGCAAACCCCGGTAAGAGCTTGAGCTGAACGGGGCTCAGTATCGATGGCAAGGTGCGCTGCACGTCCAGCCTGCTGATGTCCCACACGTCATCTATGGTTTGCTCCTGCCGTTTGAGAGCAACTGTCGCATTGAAGTTGTCGCCAAGCTCCGAGACTGCCGCGAAGAAGGACCGCGACAACATTGAAGACGATGAGTTGGAAGCATTCCGGAAGCTCGCCAAGAGCTACGAAAAGCTGACCTACACCGCTCGAGCCACAGCAGATCAAGAAACTTCGCGAGAGCAACCACGTCAGCCAGCCGGTGTTCGGGCGCTACCTCAACACCAGCGAAAGCACGGTGGAAAAGTGGGAGACTGGTGCCAAGCGCCCTAGCGGTATCGCACTCAAGCTGTTGGCCATCGTGCGGAAGCACGGCTTACAAGTCCTGACCTGACCCGCCCACGAACCGCCTAACTACCGCCCCGCGATCGCCCGGCGTGCGAAGTCGGACAGAACCAGCGCCCCACTGGACTCGGCCCGGCTCGCGAGCAATTCGTCCCAGTCTTCGGTCCCGTCCCAGAACGCCGCCTTGAGTCGAGCCATCGCGTCGGGGTTGCTCCCGGCCAGCCGTTGCGCAATCTGGCGGACCGCGCCGTCCAGGTCATCGGTCGTGCCATGGACCGAAGCATACAGCCCGTGCCTCTCTGCCCAGCGAGCGTCGCGCCAGTCCGCGTCCACCGCCATCGCGCTGAACGCGGCGAGACCGATCTTACGCTCGATGCACGGGCCGACCACGAACGGCCCGATACCCACGGCCAGCTCGCTCAGCCGCACTGACGCAGCTTCCGTCGCCATCACGTAATCCGACGCCGCAACGATGCCGACTCCACCACCGACGGTTTTCCCCTGTACCCGAGTGACGATGAACTTGGGACAGCGGATCATCGCCAGAATGAGCGTCGCGAAGCCCATAAAGAACTTCTTTCCAGCCGCCTCGTCCGTGATCCCCTGCAGCTCCGAGAACGATGCACCGGCGCAGAACGGTCCATCGCGCTCGCTGCCGAGCACGATCACTCGCACCTGAGTGTCGCCGCCGAGCTTGCGAATGACGTCGGCTAGCTGCGCGAGCAGTGAGCCGGGGAGTGAATTGCCCTTGGGGTGCGCGAACCGCACGATCGCGATTCCGCCGCCGATTTCGGTCGTGACCGTTCCGCTATCTGTTCCGTTGTCTGTCATG
>JBBSHV010000128.1:0-7429 GCA_038232435.1 Gemmatimonadales bacterium
GGTACAGTAACAACGGCGGCATGCGCTATCGTGGCTGCATGCGGTAAGGGTGACGCCGCTGCGAGCGGCGCGAACGGGGAGCCCGCCGTGGGCAGGATCACGGCGAATGCGACCAGCTCCGCCGCGGCAGACACCGATGTCGCCGCACGGGGCCGCGGTCTTCCCAACGGGTACGTAGCGCAGTTTGATCAGCCCAACGCCAAGCTGACCGATGTGTCGTACAGCGCCAGAGAGCCCGGGCGCTGGGAAGTGACGACGGGTCCGGCCCACATTCTCTACTCGCCCACCGACTCGGCGCGCGGCAAGTACAGCGCGTCAGCGACCTTTGAGCAACTCGCCGCTCCATCGCACCCCGAGGGATTCGGCGTGTTCATCGGCGGATCCAACCTGGATCAGCCCAACGCGCGCAAGTACACCTACTTCATCGTTCGCGGTGATGGCAAATATCTCGTCAAGGTCCGCGATGGCGCTAACACGCGCACGATCACGGACTGGACCGCCAACGCCGCCATCCCCAAGCAGGACTCAGCGGGTAAGGCGCTGTACGGGATCAAGGTCGACGTGAACGGAAACACGGCCAACATCAGCGTCAACGGCGCGCCCGTCACAACCGTTGCGGCCGCGAAGGCGCCACTGGATGGAATCTCCGGCGTGCGCGTCAATCACAACCTGCACGTGATCGCGACGCCGATATCGATTAACCGATAACGCGGCGCGTTTCGCCGTGGCGCGCGATCCATAATGGAGCCGGTTCCAGTCCGGCCGCGCGCCACGCCGCGCGCGTCAGAACGGGTGGCTCATCCAGCGGTTCATCGGTCAGCTTGAAAGTTCCCCAATGCATCGCGATGAAAGTGCACGGATGACCCTGATTCGCGCTCACGATCTCGCGGTATGCCGCGACCGCTTCCTCTGGCGCCATGTGCACCGGCTGCATGAACCAGCGGGGCTCGTATGCGCCGATGGGTATGAACGCCGCGTCGAAGGGACCAAGTCTGCGGGTTGTCTCCGCGAACTCCGGATGCTTTCCCGTGTCGCCCGCGAACAGAACCGCGCGCGACGAGGAAAGGGAGCGGATCACCCAGCCGCACCACAGCGTCGCGTTGCGATTGTTGATCTTGCGCCCGGAGAAGTGCTGCGCCGGGACGCACGTGAGCGTCAAACCGCGCACGTCAATCGGCTGCCACCAATCCAGCTCGCCAGCGACAGCTGCACCGCGCCGCGCGAGCCACGCACCCACGCCCAGCGGTGCAACCCAGCTCGCCGATGGATGCTCGCGTACCAGCCGCCGAACCGTGTACAAATCGAGATGATCGTAGTGATCGTGCGATAGAACGACCACGTCGATGGGCGGAAGCGCATCGAAGGCAATGCCGGGCGGTGCATGCCGCTTCGGTCCCGCGAAGCCGACCGGGGACGCTCGTTCTCCCCACACCGGATCGAGCAGGATATTGACCCCATCCATCTGCAGCAGAAAGCTGGAGTGACCGACCCACGTCACGATCATCTCATCCGGTTCCGTTCGCTCCGGGAAGTCAGGCGTGGCGAGCGGAAATTGCGGCGACACGATCGCCGTTTGCGCTGCATCGCGCTCGATCGGCCCCGCTCCCTTTCGTCGTTCCCGATCAAAGGTCCAGCGTACAAAGTCAGACAGTCCGTGCGGCCGAGCACCCGGCCACGGATTCCTAAAGCGCCCGGCCGGTGTGCGATTTGAGGCGCCGTGGGCGGAATTTTGCGGTAACTTGGGCTGCGGTTCTGGATTTTGCGGATGTTCTGCTTGTAGCTCCATTTCTCAACATATAACCCGAACGTATAACCCGAAGATGCGCCAGCCTGCCGTTCGCGCGCCTGATTTCCCCGAAGGCCTCGACTGGATCCACACCGGTGGCCGCTCGCTCAAGCTGGCCGACTTCCGCGGCAAGATCTTGCTGCTCGATTTCTGGACGTATGGCTGAATAAACTGCATCCACGTCCTCCCGCAGTTGCGGGAGCTCGAGCTTGCGTACACTGAAGAGCTAGCCGTCGTCGGAGTCCAGAGCGGCAAGTTCATCGCGGAGCGTGTAACCGACCGCATTCGCGACGCATCGCTGCGCCTCGGGGCGGTGCACGCCACGGTGAACGATCGGCAGTACCGCATCTGGCGCAGCTACGCGGTGAATGCCTGGCCGACCATCGTCATGATAGATCCGCGCGGCTATGTCCTGGGCCAGCACGCGGGCGAGTTCACGGCCGAGCAGATCGCGCCGTTCCTGGAGAGCATGATCGCCGCCGCCAGGGCAAAGGATGAGATCGAACGAGGAACGACAAGCTTTCCAGTGCAGGGACCGGTGCACCCCGCCGGTGCGCTGTGTTATCCCGAGGGCGTTGTGGTTGATGGCAATCGCATAGCGATTGCCGATACCGGTCATCATCGAGTGCTCGTAGGCACGTTGGATCAAAACGGGGCCGCGAGCGGAGCCGCGATTCACGTGCGCCACGTAGTAGGCAGCGGAATCTCCGGATTCGACGACGGCGTTCCGGGCTCTTTCGAATCGCCGCACGGAATGGCCTTTGGCGAAAACGAGCTGTACATCACCGACGCCGGCAACCACGCGGTTCGCGCCATCAATCTCGACACCGGCGCACTGCGCACAGTCGCGGGTACCGGTCATGAGCTTCGAACAGCGGCGGATGCCGCGGCTGGCGCACTGTCCTCGCCCTGGGATGTGACGATCGCCAATGGCACGCTCTACGTCGCGATGGCGGGCACGCATCAACTGTACGCAATCGATCCTGCCACGGGCGCATCACGCGTGCACGCAGGCAACCGGAGTGAAAGCCTGCTCGATGGACCATTGCTCCAGTCGGCGCTAGCGCAGCCGATGGGCATCGCAACCGATGGCTCGACGCTCTATTTCGCTGACGCCGAAACTTCCGCGATACGCTCGGCCGACATCGATCCCGGCGGCTCCGTCCGCACCTTTGTGGGCACGGGACTCTTCGACTTCGGTGATCGGGACGGCGTGGGTGATGACGTGAGATTACAGCACTCACAGGGTATCGCGCTGCATGCGGACGGACGCCTTCTCATCGCTGACTCGTACAACGATTCCCTGAAATGGCTCGATCGCTCCACGCGCCAGGTGACAACGTGGGTGGGCGGACTGCACGAGCCGGCAAGCGTAGCGTGCGGTAATGATTTCGCTTACGTCGCGGACACCAACGCTCACCGGATCATCGCGGTGGACTACCAGACCGGCGCGGTGCGGAACCTGGAGATAGTCATGGTGGGTGCCCGGGATACTGCCGGTTGACTCCACTCCAGCCATCTTGGTACATCAAGCCATCATCAAGCCATCATCAAGCCATCATCAGGCAAGCAGCGCGGCGTTCTCTTCCACGTGAACGAGCGAGCGCATCCCGACAACGGTGCTCGTGACACCGGGGAGCGTACGCACAAAATTCAGTGCGCGCCCCGCGTCGGTCGGGGCTTCAGGGAGGGCCGCGCGCACCGCGTCCGGGAGACCTTCGGCAAGCGTTCCCTGCATCAGCGGTGCGCACGCCACCACTGATACGCCAAGCTCCGATGCAGCCTCCAGAACCGTGCGAAGTTGGCCTTTCACCATCTGCGTCGGAACGCGTACGGCCTCGCTCATCGCCAGGTTGATCGGGAGCTGCACCGCCGCGAAGTGGTGGTCGTCGCCAGCAACTTCTCGTGCGGCGTTCACCAGAGACTCGAGCGACAGATGGTTTGGCGCGTCGGGACCCACGCGCAGTCCGTGCCAGGTTGAACAGCCGTAAGCGCGGATCGCGCCAACGCCCATGCACGCCTCGAGCGCGGCAAACGCGTCGCGCAGCCGCTGCGTGAAGACGTCGCGCGAGATGCCGTCCAACTGTTGCTCCGGGTTGTGCAGATAGTACAGGTCGATCACGTCCACGCGCAGATTCGCTCGGCTACGCGCTATCTGATCGCTCATAAAGGTGGGCGCGATGCAGTGGCCGCCAGCCACCAGCTCATCGGGATGAATTATACCGGTATTGAAATACTCTCGCTCTACGTAGTTGCGATACTCGGTCTTCGATGCCGGCGCCGGCGCCTCCAGTGGGACGTATCCCCCTCTGGTGCAGACGGTGATGGGCGCGTGGTTGGAGCCATTGGAGCCACCATTTCTCCAGTCGCGTAGCGCCTTGCCGATTGCGCGCTCCGAGCGCTGGAAGCGATAATTGATCGATGTGTCGACCAGTGTAATTCCGCGCTCCAGAGCGTTGGTGGTCGCGCTCACGTACACAGCATCATCAGCATCCGTCGGGTCGCCGGCGAATGAGCCAATGCCCAGTGCAGAGACCGGCCCGAGCCGGCCCAATGTGCGAACGGCGTCGGACGCGGGAACAGCGAGATTGACTGAGTCCATTGCGCGGGATGATGCCGCCGTTCGCCCCGAGCCGCAAGAGCGCGGAACGTACTATTCGGTTATCTGCACCATTCTTCCACAGAGCGAGTCAACTTGAAGATTTCCAGGTCGTTCCTGTCACTGGCCGTAGGCGCCATTGCCGTTGCCACACCGCCATTGCGGGCTCAGGGCCAGCAGCAGCCACAGGCCCCCACCCCAAGCACGGTCCCAAGCACGGTCCCAAGCACGGTCCCAAGTACGGCGCCGAGTAGGAGCACCGTCATCGACAATCCGTTCTACAACAGCCATATCGATTGGCCGGGTCCAAACAGGTACCGATCGTCCAACGGGGCGCCCGGTCCGGACTACTGGCAACAGCGCGCGGACTACACCATCGCCGCGACTCTCGACACCACCAACAAGATGGTGAGCGGCAGTGTCAGCGTTCGTTACCGGAACAACTCGCCGGACACGCTGCACTACGTGTGGATGCAGCTGGACCAGAATCTGTACAGGCCCGGAAGCTGGGGCTCCGCGATCAACCCCGCCAATTCGCGCTGGGGTGTGCGTGGCTTCGCCGGTGGCTATGATCTGTCCAACGTCCAGGTTGACGGCCGGGCCGCGCGTTTCGACGTGAGCGACACTCGCATGCGCGTCGACCTGGACCGGCCAATGGCGCCCAAGGGGAGCACCGTCACGATCACGATGGGCTTCAGGTTTCGCGTCCCCGAGCACGGCAGCGATCGCATGGGGCGTGACGGTACTCTGTACGAGGTCGCGCAGTGGTATCCACGCATGGCCGTGTACGACGACGTGCGCGGCTGGAATACCGACCCGTATCTCGGTCAGGGCGAGTTCTATCTCGAGTACGGCGACATCGACTTCAACGTGACTGCTCCCGCCGGCTACACCATCGCGGCCACCGGAGTGCTCCAGAACCCGGCCCAGGTTCTCACGCCGGCCGAGCGCGCGCGGTTGGCGCAGGCATCACGGAGCACATCGGCCGTGGTCCCGATCATCACCAATGACGAAGCGCGCGCACGAGTGACACCGGGGACCCGGACCTGGCACTTTATCGCGCGGAATGTGCGCGACGTGGCTTGGGCCGGCGCACCCGACTTTCGCTGGGATGCTGTAAGCACCGGACCCATCGAGGGAAATCCGGAGGGCGTACTGGCCCAGGCGTACTACCAGATAGCCAAGGCCGGAAAAGCCTGGGAGTCGGCCGCCGAGCAGACGCAGTTCAGCATCAAGCACTACTCGGAGCTGTTGTTTCCGTATCCGTATCCGCAGGCGACCAGCGTCGCCGGCCCGGTTGGCGGGATGGAGTACCCGATGTTCGTGATGGTGCATTACGGCGCGGCCGATGGAGATCCGGCGTCCATTTTCGGGACCATCAACCACGAGCACGGCCACGAGTGGTTCCCGATGATCGTGGGATCCAACGAGCGTCGCTACGCATGGATGGACGAAGGGTTCAATACCTACATCAACACCTTCGCCAACGAGAAGCGGTACGCGGCGACGCAGCGTGGGATGGACGTGTATCCCGCGTATCTGAAGAACTACAGGGATGTGCGCGACCGCGGCATCGAGTCTCCACTCATGACCGCGCCTGACCACATCAACCTCGCCGCACTTGGTGCAATCGGCTACCGCAAGCCCGCGGTAGTGCTGCTCACGCTGCGAAACCACGTGGTTGGCAAGAACGCATTCGATGCCGCGTTCCGCCGCTACACCCGCAACTGGGCGTTCAAGCATCCGACACCGGCGGACTTCTTTCGCACCGTGGAGAACTATGCCGGCGCCGATCTGTCGTGGTACTGGCGCAACATGTTCTACACCACCAACGTTCTCGACATCGGCGTCGCGGGCGTGACGGCGAATAAGGACAGCACCACGACGGTGGTGCTCAAGAACGTTGGCGGCATTCCGTTCCCGGTAACGATGCGCGTCAGATTCGCGTCCGGGCGGACGCAGGACATCCGCCTTCCCGTAGACGTTTGGGCCGCGGGAGATACCTTCAACGCAACCGTGCTCGGGACCGATAGGGTCACCGGAGTGCGGCTCTGGCCCGATCCATCGGTCCCGGACTGGAATCCGGCGAACAACGGCTGGGGTGAGATACCGGCCGCGGACCAGCCGGGATTGGTCACCCGATGATTCTCTGTTGACATATTAACTGATGAAGGAAACAGACAATGACTGGTATCATGAATCGCGATGAACTCAAAGAGAGCATCAAAGAGAGCATCAAAGAGAACATCAAAGTGACCGTGCAGGAGAAGTACGGAGCGGCAGCCCTGCGTGTAACCGAAGGGGATACAGACGCCGCGTGTTGTGGGACTAGCGGATGCTGCGGCGCTACGACTGAAGCCTGGGACCCGATCACTGCTGATCTGTATGAGGAGGGCCAGACTGCCGGCATTCCAGCTGAGGCACTGCTAGCATCCCTTGGCTGCGGCAACCCGACAGCACTCGCCCAACTCAACCCTGGCGAAACGGTACTCGACCTCGGCTCCGGCGGTGGCATCGACGTGCTGCTCTCGGCCAGGCGTGTCGGCCCAACCGGCAAGGCCTATGGCCTGGACATGACCGACGAGATGCTGGCACTCGCTAATGAAAACAAGCAGAGGGCAGGTGCCACGAACGTGGAGTTCCTGAGGGGTGAGATCGAGAACATCCCGCTCCCCGGTAACACGGTCGACGTTATTATCTCCAACTGCGTGATCAATCTTTCCGCGGACAAGCGGCGAGTTCTGGCGGAGTCGTTCCGTGTCCTCAAGCCGGGCGGCAGGTTTGCAGTGTCCGATGTCATCGTGCAGGGGAACGTCCCGAGCGAGGTCAAGAAAAATATGGAGCTCTGGATCGGCTGCGTAGCCGGTGCACTTGAAGAGCAGGAGTTCCTATCCTTGCTTCGCGAAGTGGGCTTCGAGAACCCGACCATCGAGCCCACGCGTGTGTACAGGGCCGAGGACGCAGCCGCATTCCTGGCCGGGACAGGACTCGACGCGGAAACGTTCGCGCGGGAAATCGACGGCAAGTTCTTCAGTGGATTCGTA
>JBBSHV010000129.1:0-7421 GCA_038232435.1 Gemmatimonadales bacterium
CGCGCAGCCAGAAGTAGTCGTCGGAGCGCGTGTAGCCGTGAATGTGGGTGACGTGCGGACGCCTGGCCGCAACCGGCGGTTTGGCGCTGTCCTGGCTCTGGGCACCGCTAATCGCTGGATGCAATGTCATTAATGTCATTAACGCGGTGAGCGTGATGATGCGCGTACGGGGACCATCGTGGGATACGTGAATCATCTCAACCTCCGAGGGTTGGTGGCAACCGCGATCTCCGCGAGCGTGGGCATTCGCGAGAGTTGGACACGGGCGTATCCAGCGTTCTTTCGATCTTCCGGATGTGGCTCAAGGCCGACAAGAGTGATCCTCCCGCGCGCGGGACCATACACCCAGAACAGCCGCCCCGCGGCAGGCGTGTTGTTCTCCAGGTAGGACGCGAACACTTTGTTCTTGCCGCCCGGCTTATTGTATCGTGCCGTGAGCGACGCAATCTCATGGCTCTGGAGCCCTGGGTGGAAAGGATTCCGCGAGAGATTGGCGATGGCCTTGAACAGCTTCCTGGCGAGCCGCTGCTCCTCTTTACCGAGTGTTCCCGCGGTGAAACCCTGACGCAACCGCGTGATCTCAGCATCCATCTCCGGGAGCCCCACAACGATTTCAAACGGACCCATACGGCGTAATCCCGGTGTGCCGGTGAGGATTGGGTATCCGCGGCCTCAGTCCTCAGCGTCCGCCAGGGCTTCGAGAGCCGCGATGTCGAGCGGCGCGCCCACACGCCCAGCGCGTGCATTCCCCATGGCCGAGTCCATCATCTCCAGTGTTCGAAGTGAGAGGGTGGCATCGGAGAGGATGCGGGGGTACAGCTCCAAGTGGCCATCGTCGAAGACGCGGACGTGGTAATGTTCAAACTGCGCTTCCCGGATGGTAAAGCGCTTCCGTTCGTCACGTTTGACGTCGAATTCGCTAATAATGGTACTCATGATTGACCTCATGTGACACCCCATTGGGGCAACACCCAATTACCCCTTAGCTCAAGCTATGGCGGTTCTCGATCCGCCGCAAGTGGCCAGAGACGTCAACCAGTACGCGTCATTCCCGTCCATGCGCGTGCCGCCAGACGTACTTGGTCTCATCACGGACTGGACCGTACAACGACTGGGCACGTCAGTGCCCAAAACCAATCTTCGGAGCAATCAGCATGAGTAATCAGAGCGACAAGATAGAGGTCAAGAATAACCAGGGAGCACACCGCTTTGAGGCACAGGTGGATGGAGGAATGGCGGTCGCCGCGTACGAGCTGAGTGGCCGGGACATCGTATTCACACATACGGAAGTGCCCGAGCAGTCACGCGGTGAGGGCGTCGGCGATGCACTGGCGAAGGCGGGGCTGGACTGGGCGCGTGAGCAGGGGCTAACGGTCGTTCCGGACTGCCCGTTCATCGCCGCGTACATGACCCGGCACGGGGCTTCGTGACGGGCTGATCGGCGGTTTGGCTCCGGACTGTTGACATAGGGGGAGGGGGTATATATATTCCACTATATACCCTCTCCCCCTATGTTATATCACGACGAGGATTTGGAAATGAGCCAGGGCACCGAGCAGCATCAGGTTGAGCTGAAAATCGATGGAATGAGCTGCGGTCACTGTGTGGCGGCCGTGCGAGAAGCGCTGGAAAGCATTCCCGGCGCCGTTGTGAATGATGTTGGAATCGGCTTCGCGCGTGTTACCGTTCCCGATGACGCGTCCGATGACGCATCCGGTGGCGACGGCAGTGCGAGCCAGTTGACCGATGCGGTGGACGACGCCGGTTACAGCGCGCAGGTTGTAAAGCCAGCAAGCTGATCGACGATGACTCGCACACCGACGAAAGGCGCTGATGCCGCGCCCGCTGCCGGTCAGCGCAAGGCCGTAGCCGTACATCCTGACGCGAAGACTCGCAACCTCAAGCGACTTCGCCGTATCGAAGGGCAGATCCGCGGACTGCAGGCGATGGTCTCCGAAGACCGCTACTGCGCCGACGTGCTGGTCCAGATCGCATCCGTTCACGAAGCGCTGCGCTCGGTTGGAAAGGAGCTCATGCGTAACCATCTCCGGCACTGCGCCACCACGGCCGTGCGCAAGGGCGGCGACGACGCAGACGCGATGTACGACGAGCTGCTCGATCTCATGTACCGTCACGTTCGCTAGGCCAACACTGGAGCCAGCCCCATGTCAAACCAGCAGGATGGAAATCAGGCGGTACTTCCGCCGGAATCATCGGAAGTCGCGCCTGTAGTCACGGGTGAGCGCATCGACCTTCCCATCACGGGAATGACGTGTGCAGCGTGCGCGCGCCGTGTCGAGAAGACGCTCTCCAAGTCACCCGGGGTGAGTCATGCGGGAGTCAACTTCGCGACGTCGCGTGCCACGGTCGAATACAATCCTGCGGCGACCGGAGTGCATCAGCTTGTCGACGCTGTAAAGGGCGCCGGTTACGACGCCACTGGAACCGCGCGGGCCGAGTTCGTCGTGGATGATTCCGCTCGTCCTTCCGGCTCCGCGCAGCCGCTGGAACACTATATCGAACGGCTGCCTGGAGTGGTGCGCGCTTCCTTCAACCTGAGCGCGATGCAGGTTCGCGTGGAGTACGTGCGCACGGTCACATCCGATGCAACGCTCCGGACGGCGATCGAGGACTTTGGCTATCGTGTGCGCGAAGCGCCCAGCTCAGGTGGCGCTGCGGCGGAAGACATCGAGACCGCGGCGCGCGATGCCGAGTACCGCGAGCTGCGGCGGAAGTTCTGGATCGCGGTCGTGTTAGCGCTCCCGGTTCTTCTCATCGCAATGTCACACGGACGCATTCCAGCGCTCGCGTTTCGCGGCGTCGCGTGGCTCGAGCTCGCGCTCACCACACCGGTGGTCCTCTACTGTGGCGCGCAGTTCTATCGCGGCGCGTGGGCTGCGTTCCGGCACCGCGCGGCGGACATGAACACGCTCATCGCGATCGGCACGGGTGCAGCGTATCTCTATTCCATCGCTGTGACCGTTGCACCCGGAGTGTTCGCGGCCGGCACCAGCAACATGGGCGGAATGTCTACGGGCGGTGTGTACTATGAAGCCGCGGCCGTCATCATTGCGCTCATCTTGTTGGGCCGCATGCTCGAAGCACGCGCCAAGGCGCGCACCGGCGACGCCATACGCCGCCTCATCGGCCTGCAGCCCAGGACCGCACGCGTCTCACGCGGTGGAGAGGAAACCGATATCCCGGTCGAGGAAGTCGTCCCAGGCGACGTCATCACCGTGCGTCCAGGTGACAAGATTCCAGTTGATGGTGTTGTGCGCGATGGCTACTCCACCGTGGACGAATCGATGCTCACGGGCGAGAGCGTTCCGGTGGACAAGACCGCCGGAGACCAGCTCTTCGCCGCCACGCTGAACAAGACGGGCACGTTCCACTTCGAGGCAACAAAGGTCGGCAAGGATACAGCGCTGCAGCAGATCGTGCAGATGGTGCAGGACGCGCAGGGGTCAAAAGCACCGATCGCCAGGCTTGCCGACGTCATCAGCGGAATATTTACTCCGGTCGTGCTCTGCATCGCGGTTGTCACCTTCGTCGCGTGGTTCGTACTGGGACCGGAGACGACGCGCTTCACGTTGGCGCTCGTCAACTCCGTCGCCGTTCTGATCATCGCATGTCCATGTGCACTGGGCCTTGCCACGCCAACCGCAATCATGGTCGGCACCGGGCGTGGGGCGGAGTATGGTGTGCTCATCAAAGGTGGAGAGGCACTCGAGACCGCGCACAAGATCGACACCATTGTCCTGGACAAGACAGGCACCGTCACCCTGGGCCAGCCGTCCCTCACCGACGTCGTTCCATCCAGTGGAGTAACCGCTGACGATCTCCTCCGGCTGGTCGCGAGCGCCGAGCGTGGCAGCGAGCACCCGGTGGGCGAAGCGATCGTCCGCGGCGCGGGCGATCGTGGACTGACGCTTGTGGATCCCAGTCACTTCAACGCTGTTCCCGGTTCCGGTATCGAAGCGACGGTCGAGGGGCGCACTCTGCTCGCCGGCAATGCTCGGCTGCTCCACGACCGAGGTGTCGACATGGGTGATGCCGTGGAGCGTGCAACGTCGCTGGCTGAGTCCGGCAAGACGCCGATGTTCATCGCGCTGAGTGACCCGCACGGAGCGCATGACGGAACCAATCTCACATTCGCCGGCATCATCGCTGTGGCCGACACGATCAAGCCCGAGTCGCACGAGGCGATCGCCGCGCTGCAGCGAATGGGGCTCGACGTTGTGCTGCTCACCGGCGACAACCGGCGCACCGCGGAAGCTGTCGCTCGCGAAGTCGGCATCACCCGCGTGCTGGCCGAAGTTCTCCCGCGGGACAAGGCACGCGAGGTCAAGCGGCTGCAGCAGGAAAAGCACGTCGTCGCGATGGTCGGCGATGGAATCAACGACGCGCCCGCGCTGGCGCAGGCCGACGTTGGAATCGCGATCGGAACCGGCACCGACGTGGCCATAGAGGCGAGCGACGTGACGCTCGTGCGCGGCGACCTGCGTGGCGTGGTGACAGCAATTGCGCTATCCAGGGCTACTATCCGCACCGTGAAGCAGAATCTGTTCTGGGCATTCGCGTACAACACTATCGGCATCCCCATCGCCGCCGGACTGTTGTATCCATTCACCGGCTGGACGCTCTCTCCCATTCTCGCGAGCGCGGCGATGTCGCTGTCCAGCGTATCGGTGGTGAGCAACAGCTTGCGTCTGAGACGCCTCCGTCTGCCCAGGTTGAGCGGAGTCACCGCCGGAGCGAGCCGATGATTACCGTGGACCAAACTGACATCGCGGTGATCACCGCGGGCATTATTCTGATCGCGCTTATCTTGTGGTATTTCTTCGGTGAGAGGGAGCGTGTCCCCGCACAGGCGACCGAAGAAGGCGTCCAGGCGGTAAAGATCACGGTGAAGGGCGGCTACTCACCGGATGTCATAGTCGTACACGAGGGTGCGCCGGTGCGACTCGACTTCTACCGCGATGAGACCTCCTCGTGCAGTGATCGCGTGGTGTTGGGCGATTTTGGCATCGCGCGCGATCTGCCCGCGTTCAAGACCACGTCCATCGAATTCACACCCGATCGCGCCGGCGAGTTCACCTTCACCTGCGGCATGAACATGTTGCGGGGGAAGCTGGTGGTCGAGCCTGCGGTGTGACAGCCGCACAGAAGAGATCCCTAATCTGCTCGATCACGACGAATCGCTGGACACCACAGGCGCATAGCGTTCAGTATTCGTCATGAACGAAACTATGACGCGCCTGCTCGAATCGCATGGCTATGTAGTCCTCTTCCTACTCGTCGGCCTCGAGAGCCTCGGCATCCCGCTCCCGGGTGAGACGGCTCTGGTCACCGCGGCTGCCTTCGCCGCGTTCGGCCATCTCGACATCTATGGCGTGATCGTTACCGCTGCCGTTGCCGGAATCCTGGGTGACAACGGGGGCTATTGGATCGGCCGCAAGGGAGGGATCTCGCTGGTGCGGCGGTATGGCCGGTTTGTCCGTCTGAACGAGACACATCTCGAGCGTGCGCATGAGTTCTTCGAGCGGCACGGCGCCAAAACCGTGTTCCTCGGCCGTTTCATCGCCCTACTCCGTACCTGGGCCGCGTTTCTCGCGGGCGCGGGCAGCATGCGGTACGGCAGGTTCATGCTCTACAACGCGCTCGGCGCCGTCACCTGGGCCGTCCTTTTCGGAACGCTGGGCTATCTCTTTGGGCGGAAGCTCCCGCTGCTCGAGGAGTATATCGGCCGAACGACTCTCGTGCTGCTCATCATCGCTGTTGTTGCCGTCGCGGCGGTGTTGGGGCGGCGCATGGTGCGGAAAAGGTCGTCGGGCGGTGTCCCGAACGAATGACATGCGCCGCCCGCGAATCGCATGGACTGAGGGTGGTGACCGGCAACAATTGCCGACGCGCAGCGGCAACTTTTTCTTATCCGGTCGCATGTTGCCGCCAGGGCGTCGCTCGAGACAGCGGCGATATGGGTAGATGAAGCTCTGACGTCGCTCCGTGTAACAGCTTCACCTGAAATGAGTTACGACGTAGGTGACTGCGCGAGCAGCGGCGCTGAGTCAGTGTCGTGAAGCCGTCTGCATCGCGGTGCGCTGCGTGCGTTGGCTGGAGTCAAGCAAGGGTGCTTCTCTGGACACCGTAGCGACGCACCTCGAACAACTCAGAACGCGCAGCGCGCTGCGCAGGGCCAGGCCATGACGAACGATCGCGAGTTTTGCCGGAACGTCCAGAACGACTACCTCATCCACGTCCTGACTCAGCTCCCGGATCCCAGGCGGACCAAGACCTTGGCGCGAAAGAGAGCGTTCGCGGGCTCGCTGGAGCTGATTCGCGCGATAGCCGGCAAGGATGTCCCGCGTGGCAGCAATGTGCCACGGCGGCGCAAGGCGCGCACGACGACCAAGTGACGCAGACAAAGAGTGCAGCGACACACCGGACCACCTCCAGGTCTGCGAGTACCGGGGTTGGCTACCATCCGGACCGAAGCTCGGTCGAGTTGCAGCGAGAGCACGAGGTCGCGCTGGTGCGTAGCGGCCTGCTCAGCCTGGGCGAATCTGAGCGCATCGTCCTGTCGCTCTATTACGCCGAGGATCTGACGATCGCGGACATCGCCCTGGTGCTAAACATCACCCCAGCGCATGCCTCACAGCTTCGGACGGACGGACTGGCCTCACTCGAGGCATTGCTGGCTCAACGCGCGGCGTAGCTGCCGTAGCTGCCGTAGCTGCCGTAGCTGCCGTAGCTGCCGTAGCTGCCGTAGCTGCCGTAGCTGGCACGGTTGCTCGCGCGGGTCGATTATTAACGACAAGCGTTACTATGTGGTCAGCCGGACGGGAGCGCCGCAAGCTTATATACCGTTGCCCAGTTCCGTCAAGTGGCCGCCTCGCCGAAACCGAAAATTACATCCTCTCCCGCCTTCCGCTCGCCCCCATAACAGGTAATTTCGTCTCCAGATAGATTTCCACGGAGACACTGATGGACCGCGCCCAAACTCGCGATAGCTCGAATGAAGACGTCGTGCTGCTGGTCGGCACTCAGAAGGGCGCGTTCCTCATCTGGTCCGATGCTTCACGCACCGACTGGCGTATCGACGGGCCGCACTTCCCCGGTGAATCCGTGTATGCGCTCGCGCTGGACCAACGCGGCGGGCGCCGCAGAATGCTGGCCGGGACCCGCAGCTATCATTGGGGGAGCAACGTGCGCGCGAGCGACGATCTGGGGCAGAGCTGGACCGAGCCCGATCGCCAGAATGTGAAATTCCCAGCCGAGTCTGGGCTGTCGCTGGTTCAGATCTGGCAGATCATGCCGGGGCGCGCGTCCGAGCCCGATGTGGTCTACTGCGGTGCGGAGCCAGCGGCGCTGTTCGAGTCGCGCGATGCCGGCGAGAGTTGGAGCATGATCCAGGGGCTGCA
>JBBSHV010000130.1:0-7396 GCA_038232435.1 Gemmatimonadales bacterium
AAGGTCCCGCGATGCTAGTACTCGGCCGGATCGAAGATCAACGCGTCGGACTTCGGAATGCCCGTACTGGCCGGTGCTCTCGAACAGAACACTGTCAGCCCATAGGAGGCCCTGGGTGTAAGCAGTCGGATCGTGCGGCAAGCGATCGGTGACCTCGAACGAAGCCGACTGCTCATTGCGGGCGCTGTCGCATCCTGCCGTAGCAAGGATTGCTACAAACGTGGTCACCAAGCCGGCCGTGGGCAGTAGTCGCATCTAGAAGGTCTGTGTCGTGACACAACGCCGTAGCTCTGTTGCAAGCGAATCGATAGATGCAAGCGCACCAAGCTACCATAGCTCGCTTGACGGCAGCAGCGCAACGTTAGGTGGCCGCAACGTAGAATGTACCGGCTGCAAGGCTGCGCACAGGGGCGTATAGACTCGGGAATTCAGTTGGGCAAACAGCGAGCAGAATCTTGCGGCGCTCAAGGCGGTGAAGATCGATGCCCTGATCGCGGACAACGAGATGCGTCGCCGCGACGAACGGTTTGCCACGCAGGTGGTGCACCACACCGCGATGGCACCGCTCCACAGCAAGTCGACGCCGCTCAAGCCTGACGCCGGCGGCGTATTCAACGCAAGCGCGATTACGTACGATGCGGCGGCGCGGACCTGCGGACCCTGTCCGCTCCGCGCACGATGCATTCGGGATCCCGACGCCACGCCGGTGCGGTCGGTGATGTTTCTCCGGGGAAAGACGGCGCCGCTGCCGCCGACCCACACCGCCCGCATGAAAGTGCGGATCGACAGCCCGGAGGGCCGCGCGCGCTATGCCGAACGATTCGGGGCCGTCGAACCCGTGTTCGGCAATCTGTGCTACAACAAGGGGCTCACGCGCTTCACGCTCCGGAGCCAGCGCAAGGTCGACGGTCAGTGGAAACTGTACTGTCTCGTGTACAACATCGAGAAACTTGCCCGCAGCGGGTATGCGGCGTAGCGATCGGTTCACGGGGTCGGCCGATTGCACGCACGACACCCCAACCGACCGACCCGAGCGGAGGCACCGCGGGACGCCAGCACCATCGCCCCGCCGCGAACAACACACGAATCGGCGACCCTTCACGATCGCGAACACGGTTTTTCTACAACCTCGTTAGGTTGCCACTTCGAGATCGGCGCCGCTACCGACGTGTCCTTGGCTGGCGCAGTGCATGTGCAGTGCATCTTACGGGATACAAATCGCTGAGATACACCGCACCCGGCAAACTAGATGGATGCGCGGGTCCTATCCTGCAGATACCGCAAACATTTGAAGAAGATCGTAAAACCATAGTAATGGAGAGAGCATCGCCGGCGGAGTCCTAGTGAGCTCCGCCGGCGATCCTCCAAGAGCTGTGGCTCGTGCTTCTTGGCTATGCTCTCTGCTGCGAACTGTGCGACTGCCACGGGTTGCATGGAACCATAAATTAGCCGACATGATTCGAAAGCCGCCTCGCCTGCGTGCCGGTGACACGATCGCGGCTGTATCGTTGTCGAGCGGACTCGCTGCTCAGCTACCGGACCGATACGGGCCGGCAAGCGGCAACTGGAGGAAGCATTCTGCCTCAAGGTCATCGAGGCTCCGAATGCGTTGGCATCGGACGAGTGGCTGTACCGACACCCAGAGGCCCGAGCAGCCGACCTGCACTGGGCGCTGGAGAACCCGGACGTGCGCGCTGTTGTGAGCACTATCGGCGGCGACGATTCGATCAGACTTCTGCCGTACTTGGATCTCGACCTCATCCGTGCGCATCCCAAGGCGCTGCTCGGGTTCTCGGACACCACGGTCGCGTTGACAGTATTCTTACGCGCCGGTGTGGTCAGCTTCTACGGCCCGAGTCTCATGACCGACCTGGCCGAACACGGTGGCATTCGTCCATTTGTGAAACGCGCGATCCGACGCGCTCTGTTCGAGAGCCAACCGTTCGAACTTGAGGCAGCCGAGACGTGGACCGAAGAGTTCGCGGATTGGGGCGATCCAGTTGCACGCAATCGTGTCCGCCAATTCGAACCGAACGAGGGCTGGGTTTGGCTTCAGGGCGATACGCGCGTTGAAGGGCGGCTGATCGGCGGGTGCGCCGAAGTGCTCGAGACGCTCAAAGGAACACCGGGTTGGCCTGCTCCCGAACTGTGGGATCGTGCTGTGCTCGTGCTCGAAACCTCTGAATTGGTGCCTTCGCCTACGTGGGTAGGCGCGTGGCTGCGAAATTATGGCGCGCAGGGAATTCTTCAACAACTCTCTGCACTCCTCATCGGTAGGCCGTACCGCTACACACCTGAGATGAGGGGCGCGCTTTATGATCAGATTCGCGCTGTGCTCGCCGAGTTCGCGCGATCGGATTTGCCCGTGGTAGCGAATATGGACTTTGGGCATACCAGTCCCCAGATGGTGCTCCCGCTCGGGTGCCGTGCAGCGGTTGACCCGGTGGTCCGACGAATTGAGATACTGGAAGCGCCGACGGCGGAGAGTTGAGGCGGACAGTAACACTGGTTGGGAAGCTGCGACCTCCAGCGACATTTCGCCGACTAGAGCACTATCTGTTGCGGTTATGCCACGCCAGCAGGAATTTCGTGGTCAGAGAGGAACTTGTACATGATCCGGATCACGGCGTTGCGACGATCGATGAAAACGAAATGCCCGCTTGCGAGCCCAACCGCCCCGCTCCTCGTCGCCGTTCTGACCGTGGTGATTGGAATTCGCTTACTCGCGCGCGACACAGGGCCGGGATCCTGGTTCATGGCTCAGGCGGTATTCGCGATGCAGGTTCCTGCGTTCAGCGCCGGCCCCATTACGTACCGGCTCGTAGTCGGCCCATTCCTCACGATCACATTGGCTGGCCAGACCTTGGGCTTTGGGCTGCATGGCGGGGTGGACGCGCATCTCTTACTCATCACTGGAGGAGCCAGTCATCTGCCCTTCGGCATTGCGGTCGATCTCGTAGCCCTCGCTGGACTCACGCCGGCCTGCATGGGATTTATCGAGACGATCTCTGTAAACGAAGCTGTAGAGCGTACAACTGTCTGAATCAGCCAGCGAACGTGAGATAGAGCGAATGCCGCCGGAGCGCATCCCTACGGATCGCCTCGTCCTTCGGAGATGGAAGAGCGGCAATGCGCAGGCGCTGAAGACGGCGATCGACAGCAGCCTCCTGCACCTACAGGAGTGGATGCCCTGGGCGATGCACGAACCTTCCGAGCTGCCCGTGATCGAGCACCGGCTCAAAGAGTTCGAGGAGAGCTTCGCAGCGGGAAGGGAGTGGCTCTACGGGATATTCGACCGCGCATCCGATCCCTCGGAACGCGAGCTGCTCGGCGGAGTCGGACTGCATCCGCGCATCGAGCTAGGCGGATTGGAGATTGGCTACTGGTTGCGGGCAGATCAGACGGGACACGGATTCGCAACGGAAGCCACAAAGGCATTGGTGCGCGTTGGAATTGTGGACCTCGGCGCCAGTTGAATAGAGATCCGATGCGACCCGAGCAACTCGCGAAGTGCGGCGGTGCCGGCGCGGCTAGGGTTTCGGCACACGACGACGCTTGAGCACAACACTCTCACCCCGACGGGTACGCCGCGCGACACGATGGTCTGGCAACTTACCGCTGCCGAGTTCGCGGAGCGTGAGGCCTGAGCGAGATCCGTGTCCGAGCGTGTGTTGTTGTCGTACACGATGAACGCCTGCCGCTCGTGCCGTATTACGGCACTGATGTGGGACCTGTGCAATGGCATCTCCCTAGAGGAGGTGTTGCATTCGGCGAATCACTCCGGATCGCAGCCCCGGCGTGAAGCACTCGAAGAACCCGGCCTCGATGTCGAAGTGGCTGAGCTCGTGGGAGTGAGCGAAGTTATAGCACCAGAACGGCCGTGGCACAGTATTACCATCGCCTTCGCCGGCACCGTTCGAGGCGGCGTATTCGCCGCGGAGAATGGACACGCGTACGGCACCAAGACGCCTCGCTGGTTCGGTCAGGGCGAGTTGGCGACCCTCGAGTACCATCCGCGACAGATCATCGAGAAGATGATTGGCACGCTAGTCGAATGATGTCTTCGCAACGTAATTGCCGGTATCGCTCCGTCGTATCAGCATCGGGCTGAAGAACGTACCGTGCTTGCCTCGCGTCCTGAACCAATTGCCACAGTGCTCGCCGGCCGGCGCATTCGTCGGATTACGACCGGTGAGTCTGGTGCGCGTGTTTTCCGATGCGAGAGCGCAGAAGAGCCTACGGTGTTCCTAAAGGGTGTGTCGCTCGACGCCGGACGATCATTGGGCCTATTACACGACGAAGCCATCAGGTTGCGGTGGATGCTGGATCACGACCTGCCCGTACCCCAAGTGCGAGACTACGAAGTCAGTGGAGGCATCGAGGACCTTCTGCTGAGCGAAGTGCCCGGTGTTGATGCTTCGGTCCCACGGAGGCCCGAGGCGGTACCCGGCGTAGTGTCAGCACTCGCCGCCGGACTCCGACTGTTGCACGCAACACCCATAGCTGACTGTCCGTTTCGTCATGGTGCTGCCGAACGTGTCGAGGAAGCGCGTGAGCGTGTGTGCGCAGGCTTCGTTGACGAGACGGACTTCGACGAGGAGCGGCGTGGCCGCACCGCACAAGAGTTGCTGGACGAACTGGACGCAACTCTACCCGATGTACGATATGGCATAGAAGACGCGGTAGGAGATATGGTATTCACGCACGGAGATTACAGCCTTCCCAACATCATCCTTAATGATCATGGCACGCGCGTCGCTCTTTCCGGCTTCGTCGATTGTGCTCGCGCCGGGGTCGGTGATCGGTACCAGGACCTGGCACTCGCCGCGCGCAGCGTAGCGTCCAATTTGGGGCCTGAGTGGGTTGCGCATCTGTTCGAAGGCTACGGAGTTACCCAAAGCGACGAGCGCAAACTACGGTTCTATACGCTGCTCGACGAGTTCTTCTGAGCGGTTGCCTGAATAGCAGCTTATTGATGGTCGTGCCGCCGTGAAAGGCCATCTTCCCCACGAGCGCTGACGCGTTGAACATCGTTAGCGGCCGCCCTCGAACAATGCCCACGTAAATCGATCGGGCGACTGATACTCAATTGGACGACAGGGCGCACGAGCCAGCGTAAGTGCGATCTGGTCCAGATCGATATTCGCTCCCGATTCGTGACCTCCTTCGTCGCGAATGTATGCGTCGGCCAGGAAAGCAAAGTCATTCATTGACCCGAGCACCTGCCGACTGCGCGTCCGGCCGACTTGGTGCCATGCCATTTCGCGGAGCTCGCGCTGGACATCGGAGTGTTCGATACCGAGGCGAGGCAAGAGACGCCCAACCGCCTCCCGCAATCGGTCGGGCAACGCCGCTGGACCCCGCGCCGGGACGAGAGCTGACAGCAGGGACTTGTCACTGGTGCAGAGGACGAGTCGTAACCGGCCGACGTTCAACGGGTTCGCGTACCAGTTGCCAAGCGTCGTCGTGGGCTCTGATTCCGGGACGGTGGGATCCGCCGATATCCCGAGCCGGCCGAGCAAGCGCTGGGTGCACCTCAGTACGTACATGTTGCGGCTCTCCTCGATGTGTTCGCCCGACGCCCCAGCTCACCTGCGGGCGAGTCAAACAAGAGGCGGCAATTGCGGCGGCGCAATTACGCTGATCGATCGTCTGGTGCAGCGCACGTTTATGCCGCACCCGATCGCGACGGTCGCCAGTGCATGGCTGGCCGACGCTCGGTCACTGCGCAATCTCGCAAATAGAGATTGATCAGAGTTTGGTACGGCACGTCGAGTTCGTCGGCCAGCGATCGGAAATAGTCCACCGTGGTACGGTCGAGTCGGATCGTTACGGATTGCTTCAGCCGCTTCGCGTACGGATTTCGCTTGCCTTTGGAAAAATCGTATTCCTTTCTCATCGCTTCCACCGCGCGTCATACTGGGCGCGCTCAGATCGGGTTGCTCGCCGAGCGGAGATCAGACGAATCGCGTCGCCATTGTCGACATCGCAGTGGACGACGATGAGGACGCGCAGTGCACTACCGAGGCCGATCAACAGGAGCCGTTCCTCCTCTGAGGAGTGATCGGGGTCTGGGATGACGATCGCGAAGTCATCATAGAACGCCGTCTCGGCTTCTTCGAAGGTGATTCCGTGTTTGCGGGTATTGGCTCTAGCCTTCGCCGCGTCCCACTCGATCCGAAGATCAGCCATCGTGAAATGTACATACAGTGTACATCGGCTGTCCAGCGATGTCTTTATGACCGCCTAATCTCCCATCGAAGCTGCAAGCGTAGCGAGCTTCGCAAAATCATTCGTCAGCGCCCGTTAGGCTGATGCATCGCGAACTTGCCTTATAAGGGCAGCGATTTGTCCTGGTGCGCTGCCATTCAGCGATTTCGTTGCCGCTACGACGACTCCTTTGGCAGTAGTCCAGGCATCCACCTCACGTGGCGTGCCATAAGCAATTGGCCAGTTTGTCTCCACGCGAAACCGTGGAACGCTAAAGCCGAAAGAGTCACGAGCTTTAAACGAATACTGCCCCCACTCAGCGATCTCCTTCATACCCGCGAGATGGGGTGGGCACCGAGGGAGAAAACGATCCCTAAGGGCGGCCAGCTGATCTCCGAGGCGATCAAAGTGTCCCATCTGGGATGTTGGAAAAGGAAACCGATCCCGCTCATCGAACTCACACGTCCGAACTGGGAAACGTTCCTATAGAGAAAAAACCTGAGTGACCCGCTTGGCAATTTCTTGTCTCGCTGAAGCACGAACTCTCTGATAGGACTCCACTTGTCCATCACAGGTTCGACTTGTGAAGCGAGAAACATTGCGGCGAGCTGTTTTAGAACCGCAAGGGCTGGATGTGTCATAGCGACACCCACGTGCGCCCGGCACTATCGTCGAAAGCACCACTGGATCGAAATTGAAGGGCAAATTCCTTGAACGCCGTGCCGTAGCTTCCCCCCGTTCTCTGATTGCACTTCCCGCAGATCGTTCTCACGACGAATCCGTCCGCCTCTCGCCGCTCCACATGCCGCATTTCACCGGCTTTCGAAACGAGGTAGCGAATGACTACAGGAGCGTCATTGAGCGCCGCGACGCCCGGTAAGTGTTCACGGCTTCCGGCCTCCCTCAGCCCGCAATACTGGCACAGACCCACTTCGAACACGCCTCGGAATGATTCAGGATGCGTATATCACCCGAACGTACCAGCTCAGCTGCGAGCGCTGCGAACAATCAGCAAATCGCCCGTCTGGTGCAGCGCACGTTAGCAGGCGGGTCGCGATGCTTAACTGCGGTGGGCGACTGCGACGGCATCGATCGAGAACAGGAGGCCCAGCGGCAACTGCACGAGTGGCGTGGATCGGACCGGAGGTGCAACCGAGAAGAACTCCGCGAACAGAGTGTTGAGCAC
>JBBSHV010000131.1:0-7385 GCA_038232435.1 Gemmatimonadales bacterium
AAACCCCAGCGTACCGCTCAACGTTCCTTCGGGTGAACAGGGATACGTGGGAACCGGCAGTGCTCTTCCGGACTGGGATGCCGCGTTCGGGGATGCTGCCGAGGGGAATAGCACGGCCGGTAACATCGTCGGAAGCTGGTCGCCCACGAACGGGGGGGCAAATACGAGCAACTCGCTCGGTGCGGGATGGATGCAGACGTTCAGCGCCTGGAATCCGAATCGAGAGGACTATACGGTCAGCGTTGACGTGCAGTGGTTGCAGACCGGGACGACGGCGGCAAATCCCAAGTACGGTATTTACGCCGCGTATTCCGACGTGAACAACTACGTATCAGTCTGGTTCGACCGGAACTCCAACGTCGTCGCCAGCTTCGGAATCGTCAACGGAACGGCGCAGGCCTGGGGCAATTGTTCGCTGCCGAGCGGGTTCAATCCAGCCGTGTACAATAATCTGCAGGTGGAGAAGGTTGGCACCACGTTCAACGTTATTGTGAATGGTACCCGGATGTCTGGCGCGTGTACGGGGCGCACCTTCAACATCCTGAATGGCCAGCTCGGACTTGTGACCAATGATACCAGGGCCAGCTTTAAAAACTTGCACAGGCTCTAATTTGCACAGATTCCGGCGTGCTCTGGCACGCCGGAATCTGTGCAAAACCGTAGTGAAGCGTCTTGCATTATCGGCGAGTATGCAAATATTGCCCCGATGTGGACAAGGGCATATTGTATTAATATAATTTCTCAGACGGCCCGCGGTGCTGATTCTCCGCGCAGGCCACGGCCTCCCTTCAGCCGACGGAGCACGATTTCCGTGACGGAAACACAAGCGAACGGGGCGCGTCGCGCGCTCATCGTTCACGCTGACGACAATGTGGCGAACCTGATCGGCCCCGGCAGCCGCGGCGACACGGTTCGCTGCACGGTCGAGGGGCGCGAGGGAACCGAGTCGATCCCCCTGATCGACGACTTGCCATCCAATCACAAGCTGGCCCGCCGCGACATTGCGGCCGACGAGCCGATTCTGAAGTACGGGTTGAGCATCGGCAAGGCGAGCAAGGCGATCCGCCGGGGCGAGCACGTTCACACGCACAACGTCGAGTCCAACCGCGGCCGCGGGGACCTGCAGCGCTGACTGCGCGCGACGTGACCACACAATAGCACACTGCACTATGCGGAACAGCTTCTACGGGTACGCGCGCGACGATGGCCAGGTCGGCATCCGCAACCACGTCCTGCTACTGAGCGGCACCCTGTACGCGAACCCAACCTGCGACCGTGTCGCGCAGGTCGTCCAGAACACAATTCCGATCACGCACCCGCTCGGCCGGTGCCAGATCGCCCCGGATCTGGCGCAGACATTCCGCACGTTGGTCGGTCATGGTGTGAACCCGAACGCGGGCGCCGTGATCGTCGCGGATCACTTCAAGGAGATCGGCTGCGAGGCGGATGATATCGCGCACGAGATCGCCAAGACTGGCAAGCCGGTCGAGGTAGTGAACATCCGAAAGTCGGGCGGCGCTGTGCAGGCAACCGCGAAGATGACCAACATGGCCGTCGACCTGAACCGCCGGATCACCGGCCAGCGGCGCGAGGAGTTCGGGCTCGACCGCCTGATCTACGGCATCAACTGCGGCACGAGCGACGTGACCAGCGGGCTGTCGCAAAACCGCTGTGTAGGCTGGGTGTCGGACCGCATCATCGAGGCGGGCGGCCGGGTGCTGGGCGCGGAGACGACCGAGATGATGGGTGGCGAGGACCTCATCCGGCGCCGCGCCAAGACGCCCGAGCTGGCCGAGAAGATCATCGGGTATATCGACAAGATGGAGCGTGACATTCTCCGCTGCGGCGTCGACCTGCGCGGCAGCCAGCCCACAGGCGACAACATCGCCGGCGGCCTGTCGACCATCGAGGAGAAGTCGCTCGGCGCGATGGTGAAGTGGGGCACCAAGCCGATCGTCGGAATGGTTGACTACGCCGAGGGTATTGGCCCCGAGAGCGGGATGTGGCTGATGGACACCCCGGGCCACGGCGGCGAGTCGATCACCGGCATCGCGGCCGCGGGGGCGCAGGTGCTCAGCTTTGCCACGGGCGGCGGCCACACCATCAACCATCCGCTCATGATGACCATCCGCCTCACCGGCAACCGCGAGTCGTGGGAGTTGATGCAGGAGACGATGGAGGTCGACGTGAGCGACATGTTCGACGGCACGCCGCTCGACGTTGCGGGCGAGCGCCTCCTGAACGAGGTGCTCGATGTCTGCAATGGCAAGATGACGAAGGGCGAGGCACTGCGGGAGTGGAACGCTTTCGCCATCACGCGCAACGGGCCAAGCGTCTGACAGCGAGCACAGCGGAACCCGCCGCCCTCGAGCTTCCATCATATGATGATGTGCTAGCAGAGTTCGTCGCGACGGAGAAGGGTGAGGGATGGCTAGCCCGCTGCGCGGAGCGGCACCACTACCTCGCGCTCAATTACCAGTTCGTGCGCGCACTGGCCGCATCGCTCCGTGCGTTAGGCCCTGGTCCAGTGCTGGAGGTGTGCTCGGGTGACGGCGCGCTCGCGGCCTCCCTTCGCCGATCGGGCATCGACTTGATCGCGACCGACGCGGCGCCGGCGGCGCAGTCGACGGGGCCCGTGGAGCACCTGACGGCTGCCGAGGCACTGGCCACGTACCGGCCGCGCATCGTGCTCGGCGGCTTCGTGCCGATTGACGCGCGCGTGGACGACCTCGTCCTCGGTGCTCCGTTTGTGGCAGAGTACGTGACGCTCAACGCGCGACTCTGGGGTGAGTTTGGCACCACGGTGTTATGGACGCGTACCGGCTGGACTTCAATTCCGTTGAAGGAAGTGAGCAGCTGGATGATCTCGCGCCATGACGTGTGGCTTGGCGATGACGTGCCGCCTCTGCGTCGTGGCGAAGCGTGGCGATTCAGCCGCATGTCCACGCCGTTGGCGTAATACTGCACCTAACAGAATCAGATGCCCACACGATACGACCCCGAGCAGCTCCGGGAGCAGATCGCCGAGATCTCCTGTGCTGCAAGCGTGCCCTCGGATGACGCGGCAGTCCTTGCCGACGCGCTGGTCGACGCAGACGTGCATGGCGCCGCAACGCACGGCGTGTCGCGCCTCGGGATCTACCTGAAGCGCGTGGGACTCGGACTGATCGATCCCCGGGCTTCGCTGCACGTCGAGCAACGCCGCGCCGCGGTGCTCGCGGTGGATGCGGCGAACGGCATCGGGCAGGTGCAAGCCATCCGCACGCTCGAGCGCCTCGCCCCGCTGGCCCGTGAGCACGGGGTGGCTTCAGCAACAGTGCGCCGGTCGCAGCATTTCGGGGCGGTCAGCTACTACTGTAACTGGGCCGCCAAGCGCGACATGATCCTCATCGCGGTGACCAACTGCGAGCCGGCAATGAGCCCGGCCGGCGGGTCGGAAGCGTTCTTCGGCACCAACCCGATCGGCGCGAGTTTCCCGACCGGTCGCGGATGGCCCGTGAAGATCGACCTGGCCACATCGATTGTTGCGCGCGGGAACATTATCGCCGCTCAGCGAGAGGGACGTGCGATCCCGGACGCCTGGGCGCTCGACGTCGACGGCAACCCCACCACAGACGCGGCAGCGGCGCTGGCGGGGACGGTGCTGACGATGGCCGGGCACAAGGGATACGCCCTCGCGCTCATGGTCGAGATGCTGGCGGGAGTGCTCGCCGGTGCCGCCGTCGGGCCGGACGTTGGCTCCATGTACAAACAACTGGACCGGCCTCAGGACGTCGGTCACTTTTTCTGCCTGCTCGACATCGGGGCGTTTATCGACGTTGCGGAGTTCAAGTGCCGCGTGGACGCAACAATCGATCGTATCAAGTCGTCCAGGCGGCGCGCAGGCACCGAGGAAATCCTCGTGCCCGGCGAGCGGTCAGCGCGCACTGCAGACACCAACTGCCGACACGGCGTACCGTTAGCCGACGCGACAGTCCAGGAGCTGGACGACCTCGCCCGGCAATTCGGGATCGCCCGGCAGCTCAACAGCATGGAGCTCGCCCCCGCCCTTCTACCCGACTGGCAGTGAGGATCTCGTTGGTGCCTGACGTACTCATCAGCGAGCATATCGGCGGTGCGGCTCTCGACGAGCTCCGGAGTCAGTTCGACGTGGTGATCGAGCCCGATCTCTGGCGCGATCCGGTAGCACTCCAGGACCGGGTCGCCGACTGCCGCGCGCTCATCGTGCGTAATCAGACCCGGGTGACGCGGGAGGTGCTCGTGGCCGCGGGCCGACTCCTTGTCGTGGCTCGTGCCGGGGCCGGGCTCGACAATATCGACATACCGGCGGCGACGGAGGCCGGCGTCGTTGTCGCTTATGCGCCTGAGCAGAACGCGATCTCCGTGGCAGAGCTGTCGATGGGCATACTGCTCGGCCTCGCCCGTCGCATTCCGTCAGCCGACCGGAGCACGCGCGCTGGCGGTTGGGAGCGACAGGTGTTCACCGGTGTCGAGCTGTATGGCAAGACGCTCGGAGTGGTCGGTTTCGGGCGGATCGGATTTCTGATCGCAATGCGCGCTCGGGCATTCGGGATGCGGGTGCTCGCCTACGACCCGTACGTGAGTCCCGACTCGGTCACCGTCGTGGAGAGCGGAGCCGAGCTGGTGACCCTCGACGAGCTGCTCGCGCGGTCAGACGCTGTGAGCTGCCACCTCCCAAGCACGCCCGAAACACGCGGTTTCTTCGACGCACGGCGATTCGCAATGATGAAGTCAACTGCGTTCTTCCTGAACTTGGCGCGCGGCGAGGTGGTGGACGAAGATGCCCTTGCCGACGCGCTACGCAGAGGGCGGATTGCCGGGGCAGGACTGGACGTCCGGGCGGTCGAGCCGCCCGCGCCGTCTGACCTGAACGAACTCGAAAACGTGATTCTGACCCCACACGTCGCGGCGTTTACCGACGAGGCGCAGGAGCGCGTGATCGCGGCGGTATGCCGTGACGTCGCGAACGTGCTCGGAGGTCGCCGGGCCGCGTACTTCGTCAACTTCGCGGCGCCACGGACCACCCGAGCATGACCGAGCGTGACACCCGGCCGATACCGCGCTGACGCTGAGTGGGTGTGATGACGCGACGTGAAGAAGTGGCGCGTAAGCTGGAGCGCGTGCGCTGCTGGCTCCGCGAGCACGACCGACCGGCGCTCCTGATTCATCATCGGAGGTAACTGTTCAGCACGCAGGGCGATTTGATGGAATTCGATCGGTCTGGCGTAGGGTTTCCGGTGTGGGAGTGTGGAATCATTCACTCCCTTCGCATTACGGCACCGGAGGCAGATGTGGCCCAGCTGCACCGGCTACTCGGTGCCGACAGCACCAATAGCTCCATGCCACCGAAGTCGGAGCGAAGCGGCGGCTCGCTCGATCACGACGCAGAGCACACAATACGCGGCGCATGCCGACGAGACGAGATTGCACGTAGCAGGCGCGCGGTACTGGCTGCACGTGGCTTTCGCACCGTGGATGGCGCTCGGCAATTCTGCACGATCCGAAGTGCGCTATCAACTGCACGTAAGCAAGGCAGCACGAGTGTCGCCGTGCTCCGCGATGCTTTCACTACACCGCCGCTCTTGCAACAGCTGTCACCAGTGCACCCCGTAGTTTCATCCGTTCGGCCGATAGGCCATTGACATCGTATAGTACGGAAACCAATCCCATCCATCGCCTCGCTCGTAATCTGACCGTCCAGGTACTCTGCGCAATCACCGCCGGCGCGCTCCTGGGCTTCTTTTTCCCCGCGCTCGGCGCGGCGATGCGGCCGCTCGGTGACACGTTCATCAACCTCGTGAAGATGGTGATCGCGCCGATCATCTTTCTCACCATCGTGCTCGGCATCGCCAACATGCACGACATCAAAAAGGTCGGACGTGTCGGCGGCAAGGCGTTTCTGTACTTCGAAATTGTCTCGACGTTCGCGCTCGCGATCGGACTCGCTGTCGTCAACCTGACGCACCCCGGCGCGGGGCTGGACGTTGCCCGGCTCGCGCATGGTGACGTGTCCAAGTATGCGACCGCGGGAGCGGAGTTTCGATTTCTCGACATTCTCACGCACATCGTGCCGCCGAGTGTCGTGGGGGCATTCGCGAACGGCGACATACTGCAAGTCGTGTTCTTCGCCATCCTGTTTGGTATCGCGCTCAGCGGAATGGGAGAGATGGGTCGTCCAGTGGTCGCCGGAATCGATCGTCTGGCGCAGGTGTTCTTCCGCATCACGGCGATCATCATGAAGGTCGCGCCAATCGGTGCGTTTGGCGCGATGGCATTCACCATCGGGACCTTCGGCCTGCGCACGCTGCTCCCGCTCGGCCGGCTCATGCTGGACGTGTATATCACAATGGCGCTGTTCATCTTTGTCGTGCTCGGCGCGATTGCGCGACTGTATCGGTTCTCGCTGTGGCAATTGCTGAAATACATTCGCGAGGAGATACTGCTCGTTCTGGGAACGTCCAGTTCGGAAGCAGCGCTTCCATTGATGATCGAGAAGATGGAGCGCTACGGTTGCGCCAAGTCGGTCGTTGGACTTGTAATCCCCGCGGGATACTCGTTCAATCTGGATGGCACATCCATCTATCTATCAATGGCGACGCTATTCATTGCGCAGGCGCTCGGCCGTGAGCTCTCCATCCAGGTAATCCCTCAAGTTCGGCGTCCTCGCAAGCGATCAGCCGCTGATCTCGCTGGTGACCGCGGAGGAATACGTTTTGGCAAATGGTGAAGAGCCATGCCCCACACTCGCTGCCGACCTGGTAGCTGCGCCAGGCGCTATCCGCCCGGAGGAAAGTTTCCTGCACGAGATCGTCCGCATCTGGCTCGCCACGCGTGAGCGAGAGCGCGTACCGCGTGACCTCCGGGAACCAGTGCAGCGCCTCCTGGGCAAACTGATGGTCCTTGAGCGCCTTTGGGGGCGGTTCTGCTCATACAGTACTCATGGCATTCCAGACGATTCGCGATTGCCTCGATTAGTTCCGCGTCAACCAGCTTCGCATCCAAAGCGTACGCACCGGTGTGGCGGTCGAGCGTACCACTCCCAAGATGGGACGGCACAAATCTGACAGCTCGTCCAGCGCGGCGTGCGCCGATATCGGCCGGGAACTTCACGCGAGCACAGCGAGTTGTTAGTCAGGCTATATTGCGTGGCGATCTCCCAGTTTCAGTCGTGGAGGCGGATCTCGCCCGCATGGATAAGGCGAGCCCCGACAGTCTCAAGGCGTTACTTCCTCAGCACCGGGAGGTAGTGAACGCACTCATCTAAGGATTGCGAGGAGATGATGCGCATGGAGAATATGAGCCCGCCTCGCAAGTGGATCAATACGGTGGCAGACGTGCGGCAGGACATGGCGAGCATGGCGCCG
>JBBSHV010000132.1:0-7384 GCA_038232435.1 Gemmatimonadales bacterium
CCCCGGGTCTGCTCCGGATTGCATCGGTCAGCTCGCGTAAAGTGGGCATGCGTTGAAAAGTACCGTCGCGGGGGCTATTCTACGAGGCTATATCTGCGTTACATCCAGGATACATCTCGGATATATCCAGCACGGGGTCGCGCTTCCGCGGTTCGCGCGCCCGGCTCATCTCAACCGCCCCGTTCAAGCGAATGTTCCGACGCTTATCTGCCGCCGCGCTCGCGGCTGTTTTTCTCGCCGCCTGCAGTGGTACCACCGCCATTCCAGCGACCCTGCCGGTTACCACCGACACGCTGGTTGCGTATGCCCTGAGCGGCACTCCGGCAAGCCTTCCAAGCGGGCTCGCGGTTACACTCCGATCGACCGTTCGAGTGGATGCTTCGGCTTCGTTTGACGTGGCCTTCGACTTCGATTCGCAGGGCCGGATTGTGGTCAGTCCTGTTCGCACGATTGTGAGCCCACTGGGAAGTAACGTTCCGCTGGTTGGAATTCAGACGAGCCCGTTAAGTTTCGACGCGATCACGGCCGCACCGAGCGGCTACTATCGGCCGGACACCGCGACCGTGGTGATCCCAGGCCAGGTATTCATTGTGCTTGCTACCAGGCAGACGGCATCCCAGAGCTGCTTCACGCCGTCCCCGCGAATATATGCCAAGGTTGTTATAGACAGCGTGAAGCCGACAACGACGCGGGCAATTTATCTGCGTCAAACAGTGGACCCGAACTGCGGCTTCAAGTCTTTCCAACCCGGCCTGCCGAGCAGGTAGCGATGTACGATCTCCGCCTTCTGCGCGAGGACCCCAACGCGATTCGCGGCGCGCTGGCTCGTCGCGACGCGCTCGACAGCAACGGGCCACTGGTGGACCGGGCCGTGGAGCTCGACGCGGAGCGCCGGGCCGTGATCCAGCGCGCCGACGAAGCCAAGGCAGCGCGCAACGCGCTCACCCAGCGGGTGGCGGAGAAGAAGCGCGCGGGTGAGGACGCCGCTGAAGTGATGGCGGAGAGCCGTGCCCTCGGCGACGAGATAAGCACGCTCGGCGCACGCTTGGCGACGATCGAGGATGAGCTGAGGTCGCTTGTGCTGCAGTTGCCCAACGCAACGCTGCCGGACGTTCCGGCGGGAGGGGAGGAGCACAATGTGGTGCAGCGAGGTTGGGGTGATCCTCGCGCCGCCGGCTCCGCGATACCGCACTGGGAGATCGGTGCTCGCTTGGGATTCCTCGATCTGGAGCGCGGCGCCAAGATCGCGGGCTCCGGGTTCATTGTATATCGGGGAGGGGGAGCGCGGCTTCTCCGTGCGCTGATGAACTTGATGCTGGACACGCACACGCAACAGCACGACTACGAAGAGACGTGGGTCCCGGCCGTGGTGAATAGCGCATCGATGATCGGCACGGCCCAGTTCCCAAAATTCGAGGATGAGCAGTACGCGCTCAAGGACGAGGACCTCTTCCTGATTCCGACGGCTGAAGTCCCGGTAACGAATCTGTATCGCGATGAGATTCTGACCGAAGCGGAGCTGCCGCGGGCGTTCGTCGCCTATTCACCGTGTTTTCGGCGTGAGGCTGGCGCGCACGGTAAGGATACGCGCGGGCTGCTCCGCGTGCACCAGTTTGACAAGGTAGAGTTGGTGCGCTACTCGCTTCCGGAAGCGTCTGCCGCACAGCACGAGCTCATCACGTCGCATGCCGAGCGGATTCTGCAACTGCTCGAGCTACCCTACCGCGTGCTGCTGTTGGCGGCTGGAGACACGGGTTTCGCGAGCGCCAAGACGTACGATCTGGAAGTATTCGCACCCGGGGTGGGGAAGTGGCTGGAGGTCTCGTCGTCGAGCAACTTCAGGGACTTCCAGGGCCGCCGCGCGAACATCCGCTACCGGCCAAGCTCCGGTGGCAAGCCGCGATTCGTGCACACGCTCAACGCGTCGGGACTGGCGTTCCCGCGCATCATTGCCGCGCTGCTCGAGCAGCATCAGAACGCGGACGGAACGGTGAACGTGCCGAAAGCGCTCGAGCCGTACTTCGGCGCGCCGGTCATCAAGTAGCGCGTGCGACGCAGCGCGCCGCTCTGGGTCGTGGTTGCCGGCGTCGTCCTGCTGCTCACGTGGTACGTGATCTACATGCGCGCCGTAGTCACTGATCTGCGAGTCGAGGCGTCGCGCGTGGGCAAAATGTATGCGCGTGTATATGACGGTCTCACCGACCCAAACCCCGACGCGGCCACCACGGCGCTGCAGGATCTGTCACTGACGATCCGCGAATCCGGCGTGCCGGTGATCGTTACGGACACCCATGGTAGCGTCACGGCCTCGGCAAATCTTCCGGAGGGAGTTGAGGGGAATCGAGCGCGCGAGCGCGCGTACGTGAGAGAACTGGCCGGTGAGAACCGGCCGATCGTGGAGCCGGGCGTTGGCACCGTGTACTACGGGAATACGCGCCTTGTGGACGGTTTGAGGGTGGTACCGGCGCTGCAAGCGGTTCTCGTCGCGATGTTCCTGCTCGCGGGAATCTACGCGTTGCTGACGCGAGGGCGCGCTGACCGGGAGCAAATCTGGGCCGGAATGGCTCGCGAATCTGCGCACCAATTGGGTACGCCGCTCTCCAGTCTTAGCGGCTGGATCGAGTTGTTGCGCGACAGCGACTCAGACGATCCCGTACTCGCGCATGCCGTCAACCACATGGACGGCGATCTCGAGCGGCTTCGGCGTGTTGCATTCCGTTTCGAGCGGATCGGGCGTCCGCCGCGGCGCGACAAGGTGGACGTGGGTGAGATTGTGGAGCGCGTCGCGAGCTACTTCCGTGCCCGCGTGCCAACACTCGCCAAAGCGGTGACGATTCGGTTTGTCGCGCGCGGCGAGTCGCTCGTGGTAGACGGCGACGCCGTTCTCCTGGAGTGGGCGATCGAGTCCCTCGCGAAGAACGCGATCGACGCACTCGCCGGCCGCGGCGGACGTGTCACTCTTTCGGCCCAACAGCTTCCGGAGGGGCGCGTGCGCATCCGGGTGAAGGATAACGGGCCCGGTGTTCCGCGCGAGCTGCGTAAACGCATTTTTGATCCCGGCTTTTCGACCAAGGAGAAGGGTTGGGGAATCGGGCTTTCGCTAGCTCGACGCATTGTTACAGAAGGACATAATGGCCGCCTGATCCTGCAGTCGGGGACGCGCGGCGCGACGTTCGACATAATCCTGGGACATGAAACAGCTGCTTGATGGAGAACCGCTCGCCGGCCTGAACGAGGCCCAGCGCGACGCGGTGCTGCACTTTGAAGGGCCCATGCTGGTGCTCGCCGGCGCGGGATCGGGGAAGACTCGCGTCTTGACCACACGGATCTCGCGTTTGATCCAATATCACGGCGTGGACCCCACGCGCATTCTCTCCGTCACATTCACCAACAAGGCAGCGGGCGAGATGCGCGAGCGCATCGCCCGGCTGCTCGGGCATGACCCGCGCGGAATGTGGTCCGGCACGTTCCACGCGATTGGCGCGCGCATTCTCAGAGCCAATGCCGTCGCGGTGGGTCGGACACCCAGCTTCACCATCTACGACGCGGATGACACCGTCGCGGTGATCAAGCGCGTGATGGAAGTAGCCGGAATCTCGACCAAGGCGTGGTCACCCAAGGTCATAGCATCACTGATCTCCGACGCCAAAAACGCGCTGGTCACGCCCGCCGAATACACGTCGCTCGCGCTGGACCCAGTGTCGCGCAACACGGCAGCGGTGTACAAGAGTCTGGAGTCGACGCTACGTGCGGCCAACGCCGTGACCTTCGATGACCTGCTCACGCTGCCCGTGGAGCTGCTGGAACAGGACCCAGCGCTCAGGCAACGACTGAGCGATCGCTTCCAGTTCATCCTTGTGGATGAGTACCAGGATACCAACCGCGCGCAGTACAAGCTCATCAAACTTCTGGGCGAGAAACACGGCAATGTCGCGGTTGTTGGAGACGACGATCAGAGCATATATGGATGGCGCGGAGCTGACATCCGCAACATACTCGACTTCGAGCGCGAGTTTACCAACGCGAAGGTTGTGCGCCTGGAAGAGAACTACCGCTCGACACCAAACATTCTCGAACTCGCCAACGTTGCCATCAGTGCCAACGTTGGCCGTAAGGGCAAGACGCTCCGTGCGACGCGAGCCGTCGGGGAGCGCGTGACTGTTGTCGCGACGCTGGACGATCGGGACGAGGCGGATTGGGTTGCGGAAGAAATCATGACGCGCATGTCATCCGAGAACCGGAGCAGCCGCGACTTTGCTATTCTGTACCGCACTAACTCGCAGAGCCGTTCAGTTGAAGACGCTCTCCGCAAGCGCGCGCTGCCGTATCGGCTTGTCGGAGCCGTCCGCTTCTACGATCGGCGAGAGATTCGCGACTTGATGGCGTATCTCAAGCTCATCGCCAATCCCGCCGACAACGAAGCATTCCGTCGCGCGGTCGTCGTGCCCAAGCGTGGTCTGGGTGATACGACGATCGAATCGTTGGCCGAAATCGCGCGCGCGGCCGGTGTCCCAATGCTCCAGGCAGCGTCTCGACCGGAACTGCTGGAAGAGCTGCGCCCCGCGGCGCGCAGCGGACTTACCGGATTCGCCGAGTTGATCGCTCGCTTTCGCGACGCGGCTCAAACCAGTAGCGTGGACGAAATTCTGCGCGACCTCGTAGATACGCTCAAGTACGGCGACTATCTCAAGGCAGACGCGCCGGAACAGGCTCGCGACCGAATCGAGAACGTCAGCGCGCTGATCGATGGCGCGGCCGAAACTGTCGTGGACGACGGCGGTGAGGTCGGCTTAACGCCGCTGGATCACTTTCTTCAGCGCGCGATGCTGGTCGCCGGAACCGATCAACTCGATCCTTCGGCTGATGCGATTGTACTGATGACACTGCACAACGCCAAGGGACTCGAGTTCCCGGTCGTCTTTATTACCGGGCTGGAGGATGCACTCTTTCCCACGTCGCAGTCCTTCGACGACCCAGCGAAGATGGAAGAAGAGCGACGCCTGTTCTACGTGGGCATCACGCGTGCGGAGGAGAAGCTTTACCTGACGCATGCGGAGAGCCGCAGGCGTAACGGCGAGCTCGTAGCCGGGATAAAGTCGCGCTTCGTCAAGGCCATTCCCGCGGGAATGCTGGAGGAACGCGCGACGTTGCGCGCCAAATCCGCCGGCAGGAATACGTGGAGCGACACCAACCGGCGTAAGACGTACGATGTCCCCGTGTGGCGTCACCCGAAAGAGACCAGGCCTAAGGCAAAGGCGTGGGAGAGCGAATCACAGGACATGCCCAGCTTCGTGCACGGAGAGCGCATCCGGCACGCAACTTTCGGCACCGGCTCCATCATGGAAGTAAGTGGCACGGGCCGCGACGTGAAGGCCACGATCGCGTTCGATGATGACACCGTTGGGCACAAGACGGTGAAGCTTGCGTACACCACGCTCGAGCGAGAGTAAATCAGATGGCAGTGACCGAAGTAGATGTGCGCAAGATCGCGGATCTCGCGCGCCTTTCCATTCCGCCGGCGTCAATACCAACCGTGGCGGCGCAGCTAAACGGCATCCTGCGCCACATGGATGTGCTTCAGCAGGTAAATACTACCGATGTGCAGCCATCCACTGGAGTCGGCGCGGATGGAATGCCGCTTAGGCCGGATTCAGTCGCGCCACACCCAATGAACTCAACGGCGCCCTCGCTCGCTGCTGAGTCACGCGACGGCTTCATCCTGGTGCCGCGTCTTGCCACCCACGAGGATCTGTAGTGTTGCCCAATATCATCGACTCGATTTCCGAGGCGGCGGATCGCGCGGCCGACCGCGAATACGGACCGGACGGGCTCAACATTGTGCTGGCGACAAATCGCAGAGCGGCGCTGGACAACGCGGAGAAGGTGACCTCGGCCTACGGCAGCAACGGCGACGCGATGCCCCTCGTCGGTGTGGCGATTGCCGTAAAGGACAACATCGCGACGCTGGAAACGCCGACCACGTGCGGCTCGCGCATATTGCGCGGATACACCAGCCCGTACGAGGCAACAGCGATCACCAAGCTGCGCAAGGCGGGCGCGGTGGTGGTGGCGAAAACCAACATGGACGAATTTGCCATGGGTTCCTCCACCGAGAACAGCGCTTACGGCCCTACACTAAATCCGCTGAATCCCGCGCATACACCGGGCGGCTCTTCCGGTGGTTCGGCCGCCGCTGTCGCCGCCGGCATTGTCCGCGTCGCACTCGGCTCCGAAACCGGCGGCTCCGTGCGTCAGCCCGCCGCGTTTTGCGGCGTCGTAGGCGTAAAGCCAACGTACGGGCGCATCAGTCGCTTCGGACTCGTCGCATTCGGCTCATCGCTGGATCAGATCGGAGTCTGTGCGCGAACGGTGCACGAGGCCGCGGCCGCTACCTACGCGATGTCGGGTCAGGATCGCTACGACGCGACCAGCGCAAATGTGCCCGTTCCAGAAGGTCCGCCACCGGTCAAGGCGTTACGCGGACGATCACTCGCGGGCATCACCGTTGGTATTCCGGCTGAGTACTTTCCCGACAGTCTTCACTCCGGTGTACGCGCGCGCTGCGATGTCGCGATCGAGATACTGCGCGGCATGGGCGCAACCATCAAGGATGTGTCGCTGCCGCACACGTCGCTCGCGATCCCGGTGTATTACATCATCGCACCGGCCGAGGCGTCGTCCAACCTCGCGCGCTTCGACGGGGTGCGATACGGACCACGATGGAACAGCTCGGGCGATCTGCGCGGGATGTACGACGCCACTCGCACCGAAGGTTTTGGTCCCGAAGTCCAGCGGCGTATCATGATCGGTACTTATGTGTTATCACACGGATATTACGATGCGTACTATCGCAAGGCGCAGTCGGTCCGAACGCTCATCGCCCAGGACTTCGCTAGCGTTTTCGCTGGCGGTGTCGACGTACTCTTCACACCGACGGCGCCAACACCGGCGTTTGCGCTCGGCAGCGTAAACGATCCGTACGAGATGTATCTCAGCGACATTTTCACCGTCACGGCAAATCTCGCCGGCATTCCCGGCATCTCCATCCCCATAGGGCGCGTCGACAAGCTTCCCGTGGGTGGCCAGTTTCTGGCCAAGCACTTCGACGAGCCGACAATGTTTCACGTTGCAGCCGCGTTGGAGGCGGCAATGGGTGAGGAGGCGAACGCATGACACCGGGTTCTGACAAGCACGACGGGAAGTACGGCGACAAATACGAGATGGTCGTCGGGCTCGAAGTACACGTACAGCTCAAGACGCAATCCAAGGCGTTCTGCGGTTGCTCCGCCGATTTCGGCGCGCCGCCCAACGTGAACACGTGCCCGGTCTGCCTCGCCCTTCCCGGAGCGCTGCCCGTACTCAACGCCGAGGCCGTCCGTCTGGC
>JBBSHV010000133.1:0-7318 GCA_038232435.1 Gemmatimonadales bacterium
CGAGGCGCCGAGCTCACCGGGCGCGCGGTACACGCAGTCGTGGGCGGCGAGTTAGTGTACACTCTCACGCAGTAGCAGAGGTTGAGCGAGATGACGTCAGCGGATACGGACGCGATGATGGCCCTGCAGGATCTGTTGGATGAAAGGCAGCGGTATGAAGGGTGGCTGGCTGTGCTGGATGACCGCAAGAGCTCTACCCCCGCGCATGTTTACGACCGTGTTCACACGGACTATTCGCTCCGGCTGGAGCGCGTCACCGGGCGGTTATCCGAGCGCGCCGAACAGCTTGCCGGCACGATCGACGCGTTGACGTCGCGGCTCAATGCGCTCAGGGCGCGGGAGTCGGAACGCACCGACGCGCGCCACGAAGCGGAACTGCGCGCCGCGGTGGGTGAATACGGTTCAGAGGATTGGGAGCGTATGCGCACCACCGCTGATCGCGAGCTCGACGAGCTCGCCAACGAGCGCGGCGCTGTCGAAGCGGAAGTTGCCGAGCTCGAACGGATCGTGGCACTAACGCGTCAGGGAGTGCCCGACGACATGGCCGCAGATGAGACGTCGAGCGAAGAACCCGACGGGTTGTGGGAGGAGACGTCGCCCGCGGCCGGGGGTGTCGAGACGCAAGTTGACGGATTTCCGAGGGCGGATTCGACAGCGCAATGGATCGGTGACGGTGATTTGGACCCAGGCGTTGCCGAGGGGAACCCTCCGATCAGTGACTTCGTTGCCGAGTGGCCCGTGGCGCAGAACGATGCCGCGGCGGAGTCTGCGCCTCAAGGCGACGGAGTACCCGAAGTACCGGAGGTAGACGGGGGTGCTGCCCCACCGGCCGCTCCCTCGTCCCAGCCAAGCGGGAACAATTTCGTTGGACTGCCGCAGCCGGCGTCTTCATCCACGCCCACAGCGCGTCCAATGCCGCCGGCGGGCGACACTCGCCGCGAAAACGAGAAGACGCTCAAGTGTCCCGAGTGCGGCGTGATGAATTACGCCACGGAGTGGTACTGCGAGCGCTGCGGCGGCGAGCTATCCACGTTCTAACGAGCTTCGTACGACAGGCGGTTCGCTATGACAGCATGGTTTGGTCGCCGTACACTGCCCATTAGTCGGTGACGCTCCGTAGGGCGTCCGCCGCCAGCGGACCGAAGCGACAGTGCACAGAAAAGAACGGCGGTCCCTCGGGACCGCCGTTGTCGCACAAGGCTACGTGCTGAAGACTACGCTGCTGCGTTCGCCTGCTTGGCTAGCCGGCTCTTGCGCCGGGCGGCGGCGTTCTTGTGCACGAGCCCCTTGCGCGCGGCGCGGTCGAGGAGCGTGACGGCCGTGGCGACGGCTTCGGGGGATGCACCGTCTCCTTTGGCCTTCTTGAGCGCAGTGCGGAGAGCGGAGCGCTGGGCACGATTACGCACCTGCGCTGCGCGGGACTTCCGCATATTCTTCTTCGCTGATGCGATATTGGGCATTGGGGACTGGTTAACTCGTTGATGCGAAAGCGTTTCCGATTCGTGCCTAGCCTCGTAAATTACGGTATCCTCGCAACCCCGTCAAGTTGGACAAAGTCTCTCAGTTTCTCATCATTGCCCCGGTCCTACTCTTCTCCATGGTCGCCCATGAGTACGCCCATGGCTGGGCCGCCTTCAAGAACGGAGACCCGACCGCCTATCAGCTTGGCAGACTCACCTGGAATCCAGCGAAGCATATAGATCCGTTCATGACTGTGATTCTCCCGGTCGTCCTGTGGCTGTCTGGAGCGCCCATACTGGGCGGCGCCAAACCGGTCCCGGTCAACCCGAGAAACTTCCGCAACTTCAAGCGGGGTGACATCATGGTGTCACTCGCGGGCGTGACCACAAACGTCATCCTCGCTTTTATTTTCGCGCTGATCATTCCACCGTTGAATCTGATCGCGCGCCTCGCGCCGGCGTTGACGCCAGGTCTGGCCATCCTTCAGTGGATGTTCGTCTACGGCGTCGGAATCAATCTCGTTCTTGCGGCGTTCAACTTGTTACCGATACCGCCGCTGGACGGCTCGCACGTCTTCAAGTACGTACTGCCGCCGGCGTGGGCCCTGGCCTATCAGCGCGTTAGCCGGTACGGGCTGCTCATCATCTACGCGGTGCTCTTCCTCGGCGGCCCTCTTCTATCGTACTGGCTCTTCCCGGCAACGGCGCTCGGCGATGCGCTGATCGGGGCCGTGCAATCCTTCCTGTTGCCCTCCCCGTTTGCGAGGTGACGGTTGCTCCCGCGGCACCCGTGACGGAGCAGATATACGGCGTTCGCGGCATGCGGGCGCCGGACCGAAGCTCGCGCGACGAGGTTAGCGAGAGCGCGACTTTCGTCGTCGACCTTCCGGAGTTTTCCGGACCGCTGGACCTGCTGCTGTCGCTCATTCGCGACGAGCAGGTGGACATCTACGATATTCCAATCGCGCGCGTGGCGGAACAGTTTCTCGCTCGCGTTTCCGGGATGCCGATCGATGCAGCGGCCGAGTATCTGGAGATGGCGGCGAGACTCGTTCGGATAAAGGCGCAGTTGCTGCTCCCGGGCCCTGAAGGGATAGAGGCGTGGGAAGATCCACGTGCCGAACTGGTGAGGCGCTTGCTCGAATATCAGCAGGTACGTGAAGTGGTGGACGTGCTGGAGCGCCTGAGCGACGAACGCAGGAACAGGTTCTCGCGCACGTACACGCCCATATCCGTGCAACCCGCGGAGCCGGACGAGCGGCCGCTGGCGACGTCGCTGGCCGATCTGTTCAGCGCCGTTGATCGCGTGCTTCGCCAAGCAAGGCGGCCACTTGTGCACGACGTGATACCGCGCGCGCTCGATGTGGACGGCGCGATGACGGCGATCAGGACAGTGCTGACTGTGCGCGCGCGCGGCTGCTGGAGCGACGTCGTAATGCGCGACGCGGAGCCGTGGCAGATTCTTTCCGTATTTTTGGCATTGTTGGAGTTGGCCAAGCGAGGTGAGGTGAGACTCGCGCAGCGCAAACCGTTTGCGGCAGTGGAGTTTACCGATGAAACCATTAGCGAAACTCCTTGAGGCCGCATTGTTTGCGAGTGCGCGGCCGGTTCCGAACGAAGCGCTGGGCCAGCTGGATCCTGAATCCTCCGCGGCCGCGGTCGCCGCTGCTCTGGACGAGATACGCGAGCACTACAATTCCGATGGGCACGGTATGGAGTTGGTGACCGTGGGCGACGGCTGGCAAATTCTGACGCGCCCTGAATACACCGAGGCAATCGAGCGCGCCCAACTAGCGGCGCGGCCGCAACGGCTGTCGGCCGCGGCGCTCGAGACGCTCGCGATCATCGCGTACAGGCAGCCAATCGGACGCGCCGAGATCGAGGAGATCCGCGGCGTTGGCGCCGGCGCAATACTCAAGTCGCTGCAGGAGCGCGGTCTCGCTGACGTCGTGGGCAGAGGTGAGGGAATGGGCCGGCCATTACTGTACGGCACCACGCCTGTATTCCTGGAGCACTTCGCGCTGCGCCACCTCGGCGAGTTGCCCAGGGCAGATGAACTGGCTGTCGCGTTGCGACCGGCGCAGGGAAATCAGCAGGCCGCGGAACAGGCCGCCCGACAGCCCCCGCGCTCGGTTTGATGTCAGAGAAAATATCAGAGCAGATGCGGGTGCATCGTGCACTGGCGCGTGCCGGCATCGCGTCGCGCCGAGCGGCGGAGGAGTTGGTCGCGGCCGGCCGCGTTCGCGTGAACGGCGTCGTCGCGACAGTTGGCCAGGTGGTCGATCCAGCCACCGATACAATTTTGGTTGACGGCCAGAAAGTCGGCGTGATACCGGTCCCGACCTGGATTGTGCTGAACAAGCCGCAAGGCGTCGTTACAACAAGGAGTGACCCGGCCGGCCGGGAAACTGTCTTTGACCTCGTGAGCGACCGTCCGGGACTGACCTATGTTGGCCGATTGGATTATTTAACGGAAGGACTGCTACTGCTCACCACCGACGGTACGGCGGCACACGCGCTGACACACCCAAGCCGGCAGGTGGAGCGGACGTACGTCGCCACCGTGCGCGGCGACGCTGTTGCTGCGGCTCGATGGGCGCTGCGCGGGGTAGAGTTGGAAGACGGGATGGTCGTGGCCGCTGCGGCGAACGCGTATCCGATATACGGGCGCAGGCACTACGAATTCGAAGTGACGCTGACTGAAGGAAAGAATCACGAAGTGCGCCGATTGTGTGAGGCGCTGGACCTGGAAGTAGAACAGCTGGTGCGTACCGCCTTCGGGCCGGTGCAACTGGGAAATCTCCCCGCCGGGGCTACACGCGCGCTCACCAAGCGCGAGTTCGAGCTCATAGCTGCAATTGTAAAACAGCCACCAACGATAAATGGAAGACACGGCACTCGTCAACGCGGTAATAAGTGAAGTTGGTAAGCGCGTGGTTGGTCAGCACTACATGGTCGAGAGGCTGCTTGTAGGCTTACTGACGGGTGGCCATGTCCTTCTGGAAGGCGTTCCGGGGCTCGCAAAGACACTGACGGTGCGCACTCTCGCTGAAACGATAAGCACCACGTTTCAGCGCATCCAGTTCACACCGGATCTGCTGCCCGCGGACGTTATCGGGACGCAGGTGTACGATCAGTCCACCGGGCAGTTCTCGGTGAAGAAGGGACCGATCTTCGCCAACATTGTCCTAGCGGATGAGATCAATCGCGCACCGGCGAAGGTCCAGGCGGCACTGCTCGAAGCGATGCAGGAAAAACAGGTCACGATCGGTGGCACGACTTACCCTCTGGAAGAACCCTTTCTCGTCCTCGCGACGCAGAACCCGATCGAGCAGGAGGGAACCTATCCTCTTCCAGAAGCACAGGTCGATCGCTTCATGCTCAAGCTGCACGTCGGCTATCCAACTCGGGACGAGGAAAAGGAAGTGCTCCGTCGCATGGCGGGAAAGGATACTATCCCTGTGCGCAATGTCGCAACGCCGGAGGCAGTAATGGCCGCACGTAAACGAATCTCCGACCTGTACATGGACGAGCGCATTGTCGACTACATCGTTGACATCGTCGAGGCGACGCGTGACCCCAAGGCTGCCGGACTCGCCGATCTTGCGCCGCTCATTCAGTTCGGCGCGAGCCCACGCGCAACGCTGTCGTTGGCGCAGGCCTCGCGCGCAATCGCGTTCCTGCACGACCGCGCGTACGTCACCCCAGACGACGTCAAATCGGTCGCGCCGGACGTGCTGCGCCACCGTGTGCTCATTACGTACGAGGCCGAGGCTGAGGACGTTACGAGTGACAACGTCGTGTCGCGCATCCTCGACGCGATCGCGGCACCGTAACAACCGTCCCAGTGTTTGAGTTCCTCAAGCGGCGTCGTCCGCAGACAGAAGCGGTGGCGCTTCCGCGCGCGCGCATCTCGCCCGAAATCCTGAAGCAGGTCAAGCGCGTCGAGCTAAAGACCCGCGGGCTCGTGGATGCGCTCTTCTCGGGCGAGTACCGCTCCGTATTCAAGGGGCAGGGGATGGAGTTCGCTGAGGTACGCGAGTACACGCCCGGTGACGAGGTGCGCTCCATCGATTGGAACGTTACGGCGCGCATGGGCAAGCCGTACGTCAAGCGCTATATCGAGGAGCGCGAGCTAACGGTGATGCTGGCGCTGGACGTGTCCGCGTCGGAGCGGTTCGGAACAGTGCGACGGTTTAAGAGCGACGTCATCACGGAGTTCGCGGCGGTGGTCGCCCTCGCCGCTGTACGGAACAACGACCGCGTAGGCGTTCTATTCTTCACTGACCGAGTGGAGCTGGTAGTTCCACCGCGCAAGGGGAAACGGCACATGCTGCGGATTGTGCGCGACTTGCTTGCGTTCGAGCCGGTTGGCACTTGCACGGATCTCGCGCCCGCGTTGCAGTACATGCAACGGACACTGCATCAGCACACTGTGGTATTCGTCGTATCCGATTTTCAGGCCGAGGGTTATGAGCACGCGCTCAAGGTGTTGGCGCGCAGGCACGACGTTGTCGCTGTTACGTTGAACGACCGCGCCGAGGAATCGCTGCCCAACGTGGGCGTCGCGCGGCTACGCGATCCGGAGACTGGCGAGTATGTAGAGATCGACACCAGCGATCGAGCGGTGCGCGCGTCATACGCCGAGCGCGTTGGCGCGGAGCGGTCGGGCCGCAAGCGAATGCTACGCAGGGCCGGTCTGGACGAGATTGAGCTCCAAACGGAGTCTGACGTTGTCGAGCCGCTGCTGAAATTCTTTCGCGCGCGCGACACGCGTGTGAGACGCCGCTGATGCTTGCGATCGCTGGACTGTGGCTGCAAGTTCAAATGGGCGCTGTGGTACGGCCCGAAACCGTTACGGTTGGGCAGCATTTTAATGCCACAATTCGCGTTCGAGTCCCGGCCGGCGCGCAGCTCCGATTCCCGTTGCCGGACAGCTCAGCCCATGTCGATACCGCCGCGCCAATGCAGCGACGCGAGACAACCAGCTCGCAATTCACCGAGACTACGGTCAACTACGTGCTCGCGGCGTGGGACACCGGAACGCAGAGTCTCGGGCTCGGAGATGTTGCCGTGGCGCTGCCGTCCGGGCAGAGGCTCGCGTCGCTTCGGGCGCTGTCGGTATACGTCCGCTCCGTGCTTCCGGCGGACACGTCGCAACGCAAGCCCAGGCCGCCGCGGCCACTCCTGACACAGCGCGTGTTCAACTGGATTCCGTGGGCGATCGCCGCTCTGGTTGCGCTGCTGCTTGCTGCACTGTTCTGGCTCTGGCGGCGCAATCGCGCGCGAAGCACAGGCGCTCTCGCGCCGCTGAGCTGGGCCGAGCGGGAGTTCGAGCGCATCGAGCGTTCCGGCTGGCTGGAGGGGGGCGAACCGGAGCGGTACGCGATCGCGATGGCCGACGTGGTGCGCCGGTATCTGTCGCTCATCGACCCACTGCTTGCCGGGTCACTCACCACGCGCGAACTGGCGACCGCAATGGAGGGATCGCCTACGCTTCCCGTCGACCGTCTCGTAACGCTGTTTGAGACCGTAGATCCGCTCAAGTTCGCGGCGCACACGATGTCGCGCGACAACGCGGCAACCGCGGGCTCAGAAGCGCGAGCGCTGGTGAGCGAAACTCATCGGCGATTCGCCGAGGCGGAAGCGGCGCGGGCCGTGCAGACAGGCGCGCGACAGAAGGCCGCGTGATAGTTCTATTCCAGTTAAATGAAAGTCACATGACAGCGACATGACGTTGACTGGACTCCAGTTTATAGCGCCGTGGATGCTGCTGGCGCTGCTGGCGCTGCCACTCTGGTGGCTCGCGCGCGCGCGCAGGCGTCCGGCCGCGATCACGTTTTCGCGTGCCGCCATGC
>JBBSHV010000134.1:0-7290 GCA_038232435.1 Gemmatimonadales bacterium
AACCTTCCCGGGCGGAAGCGCGCCCTGCACCGCGGCATCGGACAGATATCGCTGGACCAGCGGCACGTCGGCAGAGGCCACGTAGTACTCGCCGGGCATCTGGCCCTGCTGCACCAACTTGGAGAAGGCGCCGTTCTTGGGTGACACAGCGGCGGCGGAATCCGACTTGGTGCCCGTATCGGCGGGATTCCTAGTGGTGGTGTCGTTTGAGAACAGCCCCGCGAGCGCATTCTTGGTGCTGTCGGTGGCCGGAGCGGTGGTTGTCGCAGCGACTGACTTCGCCGGCGCTAATCCCTTAACCGCGGCGTCGATGCGTGGGAGCGCCCGTTCCAGCGCGCTGCTCTTGTCGGTGATCTGAAATTGCAAGAACGCCGACTTCTGGACCACGTCCATGGCGCGTTGCGGATCATCGATTCCAGGCAGTTCGACTATGATGCGATCGTTGCCGGCTTTCTGCACCACGGGCTCTGAGACGCCGAACTGATCAATTCGGGTCCGGACGACGGTGAGCGCGCGGTCGATAGCCTCACCCTTGTTGACGAGTGCGCCTTTGGATTCATCCACCTCGAGCGCCAGGTGCATGCCGCCTTGCAGATCGAGTCCACGCTTGAGCGGGACGCGCTGGACAGTATCGAGGACGAACGTGCCGTTGCGCTTGACGCGCTCCACGGTCGTCCTCGGATAGAGCGCCCAGATTGACGCCGCGACAAGAGCGGCGATGAGGGCAATGCGGTATTTGAGAGACATGAAATATCGGGTTTAGCCCATAAGGTTACCGTGCGCGGCGGCTACGGTCAACGCGGAACGTGCTTCGGCGTCATCTCGCCGTATCTGAGCGACCAGCTCCTGGGGCGAAGGAAAGGCCCGTACGTCTCTCAGCCGCTTCACAACGTCGACGCGGACGTGCTGCTGGTAGAAGTCGCCTTCAGCGTCGAAGAGATACACCTCAATTGAGCGTTCGGAATCCCCGAACGTGGGACGAGGACCCAGGTTCATCATACCGCCGTAGCAGCCTCCGGGCGTCTGGACGCGGACCGCATAGACTCCATCCGGAGGAAGCAGCTTACCGGCCGGAGGAGTGGACAGATTGATAGTCGGAAAGCCGAGCGCACGTCCACGCTGGGCACCGGGAACCACCGTTCCTGCTATGGCGTAAGGGCGACCCAGCAGCGTCGCGGCGAGAGGCAGATCACCGCCCGCCACAGCGCGTCTTATCGCCGTGGAGGAAACCGACCGCCCACCCGTTGCCGCGAAGGGCTCCACAACATCGATCGTGAAGCCGCGCGCCGCGCCCAACTTCTGCAGCACGGCAGCATTGCCGGCCCGCTCTCGCCCAAAACCGTGATCGTGCCCGATAAGGAGGTCGAGCATGCGAAACTTGGAGCGCAGCACATCATCCACAAACTCCTCGGCGCCGAGCGCGGCTAGCTCCGGAGTGAAATCGAGAACGGCCAGGTAGTCCAGCCCCGTCTCGGCCAGCGCCTCCAGCTTTTCCGAGGCAACGGTAAGCAGCGGCGGAGCGGCTGCTGGATTGACGACCGCAAGCGGGTGCGGATCAAAGGTGATAGCGAGGCTACTGAGTCCCTTTTCCCTGGCCCGGCGCACCAGACGCGCGATCACGTCAAGGTGTCCCCGATGAACTCCATCGAAGGTGCCAACCGTGACCGAGGTGCCCACGACGTTGGGAGGGAGACCGGACGCGACGTTGATCACCCCGGGATCACTCCGGAACGATTCTGAGGTGACGCACCCGCGGCAGCTCCGCCGATCGCAGCTGCGCCAGCGGGGAGGCGTCGCGCACGTCAAACTCGCCGCTTTTCGTTCGCCGCAGCGTTTCGAGATGCGCCGCACTTCCGGCGAGGCGGCCCAGGTCCCGGGCCAGAGCGCGAACGTAAGTGCCGCCGCCGCAGGTGATAGTCGCGGCCAGCGCACTCTCCGTAACCGAGTGCACATGCCACTGGTGCACATGTATCCGTGCGGGCGTAAGATCTAAGTGTTCGCCCGCGCGCGCGGCGCGGTAAGCAGGCTGACCCGCGATTTTTTTGGCGGAATACGCGGGCGGGGTCTGATCGATGTCGCCCGTGAGCGACGGAATGCAATCCATGATGCGCTCAGGCGATGGGAGCGGCGCGGTGCGGACGACAGCGCCGGTCACGTCGTCGGTGTCCGTCTCGGTGCCGAAATGGATTGTTGCCTGGTACACCTTGGGCTCGTTCTCTACGAAAGTCGCGAGTCTCGTCGCGCGGCCAAGCAATAGCACCAGCAGCCCGGTCGCAAACGGGTCAAGTGTACCCAGATGGCCGATGCTGCGCTCGCCGTAGGCGCGGCGAGCGACATCGACAACGTCGTGCGACGTTACACCGGCGGGCTTGTCGACGAGTAGAAGGCCTGATACCGTGGTGGTTTCAGCCGCCTCAGGCGTCACGGTTCGTGTCGTCGGCCTTTATCTGGGCGAGGAGCGACTCGATTCGAGACGCGCGCGCCGGCGTCTCATCAATTTGGAAGTCCAGCTCTGGCGCGAGCCGTAGACGCAAGTCACGTCCGATCTGACCGCGGATATGCTTCCCGACATGATTGAGCGCCGCGACGGTCTCGGTCGGATTTCCACCCAGCACGCTCACGTGCACGCGCGCGCGGCGGAGGTCGGGCGTAACGTCGACACCAGTGACAGTGACCAGGCCCGTGATGTTCGAGTCCTTTGCCCCTGCCGCCAGATACGACGCTACTTCCTCCCGGATCGCGGCGGCTACGCGCTCACCGCGGCGGTTATCTCGCGGCACCGTTCAACCTCGGCATCGGCTGCGGTTCGCTAAGAGGAAGCAGCCGCGCTGGATGCGAGCGTCCGCGCGACCTGCTCCTTGGTGTAGCACTCGATGATGTCACCGATCTTGAGATCGTTGAAATTCTCGATCCCGATACCACACTCGAACCCTTCGCGGACTTCGCGTACGTCATCCTTGAAGCGGCGCAGCGACGCGAGCACGCCGTCGTACGCCTCGACACCATTACGGATGACGCGCACCCTGCCCTGCCGATTGATGACACCGTTGCGAACGCTGCAACCGGCGATGACGCCGACTCGCGACACCTTGAACGTCTCGCGCACTTCCGCCTCGCCGAGCACAACCTCGCGCTCTTCGGGACGAAGCATGCCTTCGAGGGCCAGCTTCACGTCCTCCACGGCCTCGTAGATGATCTTGTAAAGCTTGATCTCCACGCCCTCGCGCTCAGCGGCTGAGCGCGCGTTGTTGTCGGGACGAACGTGGAAGCCAACGATGATCGCACCCGCGGCGCGCGCGAGCAGAATGTCGCTCTCCGAGATGGCACCGACGCCGCGGTGGATGACCTCGACGCCAACTTCCGGTGTGGACAGCTGGCCCAGCGCATCCGCCAGCGCCTCGGCGGGGCCGCCCTGGTCCGCCTTGATGACGATGCGAAGCGTACGCGGCTGGCCGGCCGCCGTGGCCGACATGAAGTCTTCCAGCGAGACTGCGCCCTTCTGTGTGCGACGGCTACGCGCCTCACGATCGAGCCGCTGACGACGCTGCGCGATTTCGCGCGAGGCCGCTGCATCCTCGACCTCAATGAACTGATCGCCGGCCATCGGGACGCCGCCGATACCGAGCACCTGAACCGGGATCGCCGGACCCGCCGACTTGACGTGACGACCGCGCTCGTCCAGCAGCGCACGAACGCGCCCGGAGTACATCCCGCAGATAAAGTCGTCACCCACATGAAGCGTTCCGTTCTGGATGAGAACGGTAGCGACCGGTCCCTTGCCTGGATCCAGCTGTGCCTCTACCACCGAGCCAACAGCTCGACGGTCAGGGTTGGCCCTGAGGTCCAAGATTTCCGCCTGCAGTACTATTTCCTCCAGCAGATCGGGAACGTTCTGGCCCGTTTTGGCCGAGATCTCAGCCGAGAGAGTGGTGCCACCGAACTCCTCGAGCACAACACCGTGTTGAAGCAGATCCTGCTTCACCTTCATCGGATTGGCGCTAGGGAGATCGATTTTATTGATCGCGACAATCATCGGCACGCCGGCGTTCTTGGCGTGCGAGATGGCCTCGATGGTCTGCGGCATCACCTGATCATCAGCCGCGACCACGAGCACCACGATATCCGTGACCTGCGCACCGCGCGCACGCATGGCCGTAAAGGCCTGGTGACCCGGCGTATCCAGGAAGGTGATCTGGCGCTCATTGGGCAACGATACGTGATACGCACCGATGTGCTGCGTGATGCCGCCCGACTCGCCCGCAACGACCGTCGCCTTGCGGATATAATCCAGCAGCGACGTCTTGCCATGGTCGACGTGACCCATGATCGTCACCACCGGAGGACGTGGAATGAGGTCCTCGGCCGTGTCTTTCTCCATCAGTGATTCGGTGTCCGCGGCGTACTCGTCCTCACGGACTGCCTGGAAGCCGAACTCACCAGCGATCAACTCGATCTGATCGAAGTCGAGGCGCTGGTTAATGGTGATCATGAGGCCGAGGTTCTTGAACGCGAAGGCGACAATTTGCGTGGCCGGCACTTTCAGTTGCTGTGCCAGCTCGCTCACCGTTACGAACTCGTTCACGCGTACCGTCTTGCGTTCTTTCTCAACCGCGGCACGACGCTGCGTCTCGAGCTCCTCGCGTGAGACCGGCTCTTCGCGACGCGGCGCACCCTTGCGCGATCCACCGCGCATGGTGGTCATCGTCTTGAAGATGTTTGCGGATACGGCTTCCTGATCGACGCGGCGGCCGCGACGTGCACCACGGGCGCGATCTGCCTCACCTGGACGGCGATCGTTACCCGTGGGACGCGGACGGCTCTCGCGCGATGGGCCGGCCGGAGCGCCGCTGGTGGGTGATCCTGATGCGACTGGCCGGGGCGACGTCGGACCGGAGCCCGGTCGCTGTCCGCCGGGTCCACTGGGACGCGGACGCGGCTGACCGCCCTGCGACGCGGACCGCGGCGGAGTGGCGCTGGCGCGCGGCTGAAGCGGTGGCAACGGCATCGGCCGTGGCCTGCCGGGGCTACCGGCGCCATTCTGGTTGCCCTGTGCAGACATCGGCGGCATCGGGGGCGCCGGGCGTGGAGCCGGTGCTACCTGCGGTACCTGCGGTGTCTGTGGCGCTGATGCTGCGGGCGGAGCAGCAGGCGGCATTGGACGAGGCGGAGCTGGCGACGAAGCCGCGATCGGCATGGCCGGCGCGGACTGAGGCGGCGCGGGTAGCCGCTGTGGGACCGGCGGCGGTGCTGCCGGGCGCTGCTGCTGCGCTACCTGGGGCGGCGCCATCGGGCGGGCAACAGGCGTCGGCCGCACCGGCGTTGGCGCTGGACGCGGGATTGGCTGCGCTGGAATAGCACCCGCCGTTGAGACGGGCTCAACCGGAGCTGGCGGCGTAGCCGGCGTAGCGATGACTTCGGCAACCGGCACCGGAGCGGGCCTGGCCGGTTCGGTAGCGGCCGTCGCACTCATTGGCTGCGGCGCCGAAGCAGGAGCGGATTCCGCCTGAACCGGAGCAGCGACGCTCTCCGCGTGCGCGGGCTCGCTGTGCTCGGGCTCGGGCGGCACTTCGGCCGCGCGGCGACGGCGAACCGACGGCGCTGGCTCGGGTGCGGCCTCTGCCACTTCCGGCTGAGCCGGAGTGGAGCGCCGGCGACGCCCGCCGGCCGGAGCCGCGGGCGCTGCGGATCGGGCGCGCTTCTCGCGCTCCCAGCGAGCGCGCACGCGCGCTACTTGATCATCCGTCAGCGGGCTGACGTGACTGCGCACGGGGATGTCCATCTGACGAAGAATGTTGATCACATCGTCAGCGGAAATCCCGAATTCACCCGCCATATCCGTTACACGCAGCTTACTCACCCAGATTCTCCCGGTCCTCGTGCGCGGCTCTTATTCCGCGCGCCAACTTCGCATCCAGCACGCCCACGACAGCCGTCGTGGCGCGGCCCACGGCCCGGCCGAGTGACTCGGCCGAATCCGTTGCAATCATAGTAATACCCCGCGCCGTGAGGAGCGGTACAATCTTATCCCTGCTGTTTACCGCTACATCACCCGCTACAACGGCGAGCTTCAGATCGCCCTTGAGTGCGGCCTCCCGCGTCCGATCAACACCGACCGTGACAAGCCGGCCTCTGACTCCAAGGCCCAACAGTCGCAGAATCTTGGACATTCCAGCGTTCACGACGACGACGGTGGCTCCTCGCGCGGAGCTTCCGGCTCGGCGTGCGACGCGGCTTCGCGTCCAGCATCGCCGGAGTCCTCTCCGCCGAGAGAAGGCTGACCGCCGGTCGCCGCTACATCTTCCTGTGGGGCTTCGTCCGCTGCGTCAGTCGTCAACTCATCAATGATGCTCATCAGCCGGTCGGCATCGTCGATCATGATTCCAGGCAGCTTGAGCACGTCATCGCGCTCCAGATCGAGAATGTCGTCCAATCTATGGTATCCAGCGTTCTCCAGAATCGCGACCGTCGCCGGCGGCAGTCCTTCGATCTCGCTCAGATTTGGATTGGTCGCATCTTCATTTCCTTCCAACGGCGCGAACGGCAACGTTTCGGCGGCGCGCTCCATCCACTCGCGACTGGAATACAGATCAATCTTCCAGCCCGTTAGCTCGGACGCCAACCGGACGTTCTGGCCGCTCTTTCCGATCGCGAGCGACAGCTGATCCTCGTCCACAATCGCCTGGATCGTCTTGGTCGCGGGGTCACTGAAGACGCGCGCTACCTTGGCTGGAGAAAGCGCTAACCGCGCGAACCGCTCAGGGTCCACGAACCACGGGACGATGTCGATTCGCTCGCCGTTCAGCTCGTTCACCACGGCCTGAACACGAGCGCCCTTCACCCCGACGCAGGCGCCTACCGGGTCGACAGCATCGTCACGCGAGAAGACCGCAATCTTTGTACGGCTGCCGACCTCACGCGCAACCGCGCGAATTTCAACAGTTCCCGCCTGGATCTCGGGAACCTCAAGCTTGAACAGCGCCATCACGAACAGGCCATCGGCGCGGCTTAGAACAAGGCGGGGGCCTTTCGGCGTCTCCTCAACTTTTTTCAGAACCGCACGAATCGGCTCACCCTGATGGTAGTGCTCGCGATGATTTTGCTCGCGGTAAGGCATCACTGCCTCGGCCTCGCGGAAGCGGTTGAGCATCACCACGAGCTTGCCGCGCTCGATTTGCTGCACCTCGCCGCTGAGCAGCTCGCCAATACGGGTTACGAACTCATCCCGAATCTTGGAGCGATCGCCCTCGCGGACGCGCTGCAGAATACGCTGCTTGGCTGCCTGCACGGCCG
>JBBSHV010000135.1:0-7288 GCA_038232435.1 Gemmatimonadales bacterium
CGACCAGTCTTGACGTACACGCGTGCAACATCGACGTGTTGGCGTGCGGAGCGCAGAAGTGGCTGCTGTCACCGTGGGGAGCGGGGTTCTGCTACGTTCGTCGCGAGCTGACGGCGCAGATGGATCCGCGCTCTGTTGGGTGGCTCGGGATGCGGCACTCGCAGGAGATGTCGCGCATGCTGGAGTACGATCTCACGTACCTGGAAGACGCGCGCAAGTTCGAGTTCGCGGCAACCGCGTATCAGGACGTCGCGGGAATGAACGCGAGCCTCGGCATGTTGATGGAGATTGGCGCGGAGCGAGTTGAGGAGCACATCTCTACGCTCGCGGGGAGGCTGATGGACGGCATCGCGCTGTTGCCCAGCCTGACCCCAGTGACGCCGCGCGAGCCGGGTAGGCGCGCTGGCATAGTCTCGTTCCTGGTGGCCGAATCCCAGACAGTCTCGGAGCGACTCGACAGCGCGGACGTGGTTCATTCGGTGCGGGGAGGCGGAGTGATTCGGCTCGCGCCGCATGTCTACAATACCGTGGACGAGATCGATCGTGTGCTGTCCGTACTCGAAACCCTTTGAACCCTTGGGACAGCGGGAACACCAGGGTGATTGGAGGGGTCAATAAAGCCGCTTGGCGTATGGGAACGGTTTATGCGCGGGCGCACGTCGTGGAGCGGTCTCAGAGCCGCTGCAGCTGCATGGTAGATGCACGAGTGGACTCACTTTTCTTGTTGAGGGTTAAAATGAATCGGTACATCAAAGCCGCCGCCTCTTTCGGCGCAGTCATTACGTTGGGTGCATGCGCCACCAGCTCGGGCGTTCCTGCGACGGCATCGGCCGGTGTGAGCACGGTACCGCTGGGCCTGACGGATCAGTGGGCCGCGACGATCAACCCGGTAGGTGGGACGGGGATCAGTGGGACCGCGGCCGCGGTGGGCGACGTAAACCAGACGCGCACGTCGGTCACGCTGGGCGGCGCCATGGCCGGCGCGACGCTTCCGTGGCATATCCACGTGGGCCAGTGCGGCGACAACGGACCGATTGTCGGACCACCCGCCAGCTATCCTCCGCTCACGGTGGCGGCAGATGGCACCGCGAATTCGTCAGCGACCGTGCCTACCGGTCTGAACTCCACGACCAGGTATTACGTCAACATCCACAAGTCGGCGACTGAGATGGGAGTGATCGTGGCTTGCGGCGATCTTACCCGCTCCGGCAGATAGCTCTGTACACGTAGCTCCGTAGCTGTACGGTCGCCGGGTGCAACAGTGAGCACTCGGCGACCGTGCTTTAGGCGCCGGTGCATTAACAGATGCGGCCAAGACCGCTAACCACGATTGTAGCCGCCGCGGCGTTGGCGGCGGTGACCTACGCTGGTGCACGACCGCTAGGCCCGCTTCCCCCTCTCGGGGCGCTGCTCGATCCAGTGCACGGAGTGCTAGGCGCGGGTTCGGCAGCAGGTCTGCCACGCCGATCGAGCGTAAGAATTCCAGGGCTGGGGAAGAAAGTGGATGTGCGGTACGACGTGCGTGGCGTACCGCACATCTTCGCCGCATCCGAGCAAGACGCTTATCGGGCGCTCGGATATGTGGTGGCGCGCGACAGGTTGTTCCAGATGGAACTCCAAACGCGTGCGGCGTCAGGCCGGCTCACCGAGCTGGTGGGAGCGCGCGCGCTTTCTCTTGATGAAGAGCCGCGACGGCTCGGCATGGTTCGGGCCGCCGAGCAGAAGTTTCGAGCGCTTAATCCCAGATCGGAATCGCGCAAGCTGATCGATGCGTATGCGGATGGGGTCAATGCATACATAGATGCGCTGTCACCCGCGGAATATCCGGTCGAGTACAAGCTGCTCAACGCGCGACCGGAGCGATGGCGCCCGATCAACTCCATCTACCTGTTGAACAGGATGGGATGGACGCTTGCATCCGCCGATCCCGAGCGCGTACTGGCGCGCGCCGCTGCAGTGGTAGGACGAAAGGCGGCTTCCGCGATATTTCCGGTGCACACTCCAATTCAAGAGCCGCTTCAGCCGGAGCCAAACTGGCGTGGACCGCACTCGGTCTTCGCGCCGATCCCGCCGCCCGGATTTCCCGACAGCGCTGAGGAAGAGATAGCGGCGTTGTACGAGCGCACACGATCACCAGACGCGCGTGATGCGAGCGACGCGAGTGACGCGGATGACCAGGCGAGACGTGAGCGTGGTTTCGCGAGCAACAACTGGGCGGTGGCTCCGCGCAGGACAAAGAACGGATACGCGCTTCTGGAGGGCGATCCGCATCTCGACCTGTCGCTTCCAAGCATCTGGTACGAAGCGCAAATCGTCGTACCCGGCAAGCTGGACGTGTACGGTGTGACAATTCCGGGTGCACCCGGAATCGTTATCGGCTTCAATCGAGACATAGCGTGGACGTTCACCAACACCGGCGCCGACGTGATGGATTTCTATCGCGAGACGGTGGACGATTCGGTGCATCCAACGCGGTACATGCTGGACGGCACATGGCGCACATTGAGCCGGCGCGTGGAGGCGTACCGCGATAACGGCGGCGCGACGCTACACGTCGACACTGTGCTGTTCACGCATCGCGGGCCGATGCTGCGTGAGCACGGACAGTGGCTATCGGTGCGATGGACAGTACTCGAGCCATCCGAAGAGCTGCAGGCGTTCTACGATGTCGCGCACGCCAGAACCGCCCGTGAATTTCAGGAGGACATGGCGCGGAGCTTCTTCGTTCCAGCGCAGAACATGCTGGTGGCTGACAGGGCCGGCTCAATAGCGATAAGATCCACGGGACATTTTCCGCTCAGGCCCGGTAATGGCAGCGGTCTCGTGGTGCGCGACGGCTCAGCCAGCGCGAGTGACTGGCGTGGCTACTGGCCGGTGGATCGGTATCCGCAGTCATTCGATCCGGCGCAGGGCTTTCTGGCGTCGGCGAACCAGGAGCCTGAAGCACCCGAATCGGAATTCGCGTATCTGGGCGCTGACCAGTATTACGAAGTGTGGCGTGCGTTACGAATCAACGAGCTGCTGCGTGCAGATTCTGCCGTTACGCCGGACGACATGCGCCGATGGCAGACTGATCCGGGAAGTGTGCGTGCGGACATGTTCGTGCCGTATTTCCTGGGTGCGGCGGAGGCGCGCAGGCAGGCCAATGGTGGGCCAGCGAACACCGATGAACTCACCAGCGCCGCACAGCTGCTGAGTGATTGGGACAGACGGTACACGCGTGATAACAATCGAGCGGTGCTGTTCGAGGCAGCAATGCGTCAGCTCTCAGCCCGGACGTGGGATGAGCTAGCGCCTCGCGGAAAGCGTGTTGGAACACCTACTTCCGCGGTGCTTGCGGAGTTACTGACGCAGCCCAACAATGAGTGGTGGGATGATCAGCACACACGCGGAACAGTGGAGAGGAGGGACGATATCCTCGCGGCCAGTCTTGTTGCCGGTTATAACGAAGTGCTGAAGCAGTACGGCCCTGTCAACGCGGGCGGTTGGCGCTGGAGCAAGATTCGGCAGGTGAACATTTATCATCTGCTGCAACTCCCCGCGTTCTCGGCGTTGAACATTCCAGCGCGGGGCGGCATCGGCACATTGAGTCCGTCGTATAGCGATGGCACGCAAGGGCCGAGCTGGCGAATGGTGGTTGAGCTCGGACCGGAAGTTCATGGATGGGGAACGCTACCGGGCGGTGAGAGTGGCGATCCATCCAGTCCTCGTTACACCGACCAGCTACCGTCGTGGATCGCGGGGACGCTACAGCCGCTGATCTTTCCGCGCTCGGCGCGTGATCTACCGGCATCGCGCACGAGTGCGACGCTAACGCTGACACCGAACGTGCGGTGATGTTCGCGCGATGACATTCGGGCGTATCGCATTGAGATTGGTAGCTCTGGCGCTGGTGTTCGCGCTTGGAACGGCGTGGTACGGATGGTGGACTGTGCCCGTCGTTGCGTTCGTGTACGCGGTGATGGACCGGGCACAGTGGCACCGCGGACGGTTGGCCGCTGCTGCGGCGGTGATATCGTGGAGTGGGATTCTGATGTTCGCGGCAATGCGCAGTGCCATTGTGTGGAGCAATAGCGAGCGGATCGCGAGCCTGCTTCAGACTTCTCCATTGATGCTGTTCATTTTAACGCTCATGTTCGCCGCGCTGCTCGCGGGTCCAGCGGCCGTGCTGGGCGCAGCGATAGCGGGAGCGGCGCGCGTTACAATGCCGAAGCGGTATCGTTGGGGAGAATAACGCGGCGAATCAGCTGCTTGCGTTCCGTCACTCTCAGTTTGATCTTCGATCGATGCGTTTCTTACACTCTTGCGCGGGCGAGCGCGGAGCTCGCCGATGACGGTAAAGCTCCGCACGCAGGATGACGTCCCGGTCGTCATCCCCGAGTTTGGCGATCAGGTCCGATTGGAGGCGTCGCTCTCCAGCCTGGTGGCCGCGCTTCCTCCGTCGGCGATTCTCAAGATCGCGAACGAGATCCGCGCCCGCGTCAGCTCGGGCGGAAAGGTCATCGATCTTTCCGTTGGGGACTTCGATACCGGGTACTTCCCCATCCCGGAGAAGCTGATGCACGGGATTCAGCGTGCGCTGGCATCGGGGACGACGAACTATCCGCCGCCGCCTGGAGTTCTGCCGCTTCGGCAGGCGGTGAGCCGGTATGTGGAGCGTGCGTGCGGCGTGCGGTATCCGATCGAGTCCATACTCATCGCGAGCGGCGGGCGGCCGATCCTGTACGGTTCGTACCGCACGGTTGTCTCAGCAGGTGACACGGTAGTGTATTCGGTCCCGTCCTGGCAAAATGAGGCATACATCTGCCTGTCACAGGCCAACGCGGTAGTGCTCGAGGCGAAGAGCGCGAACGGTTTTCAGCCGACACTGGACGAAATCGCGCCGCATCTCCGTTCCGCGCGGCTAATTTCTCTCTGCTCACCGGGAAACCCGACCGGCACGGCGATGGATCCCGACATGTTACGCTCAATTCTCGAGGCGGTGGTCGAGGAGAACAATCGACGCTTACGCGACGGGAAGGGGAAACAACGTCCGCTGTTCGTGTTGTACGATCAGATCTACGGCTCGCTACGCGTGAGCAGGGACAAGCATCGGTATCCCACTGCACTGGTTCCCGAATCCGCGCCGTATGTGATGTTGATGGACGGCGTGTCCAAGGCATTCGCGGGCACCGGCCTCAGGGTTGGCTGGCTGCTCGCGCCGCCCGCGATTGCGCGCAAGATGGGCGAGCTTGTCTCGCACGTGGGAGCGTGGGCGCCACACGCCGAACAGGTGGGGGTGGCCGAGTTTCTTGAAGATGCAGATGCGGTTGCGCAGTACCGCGACGAGATGGACCGAAAGATCCACGAGCGTCTCGAGGCGGTGTACACCGGTTTCGTAGCGATGCGTGAGGAAGGTCTGCCCGTGGATTGCATCTATCCGGAGGGCGCCATCTACGTCTCCGTGCAGCTTCGGCTGCGCGGAAAGCGCATCGGGGGACGTACCATCGAGAACAACGAGATGATTCGCTCGTTGTTGCTCGAGAAGGCAGGTGTGGGATTGATCCCGTTTCAGGCATTCGGACTGATGGACGAGTCCGGATGGATGCGACTGTCGATCGGCGCCGTGTCGATGGAGCAGATTCGCGAAGTGTTTCCTCGCGTGCGGGCGTTGCTGAGCGAGGTGGAGTAGGCGAGAGCGGCTCCCAAAACTGCGCATCATCGTCGTCTCCGTTACGCGCCTACGCCCCATACCGGAGATGGGGCTGTTCGACGCGCCGATGAGTTCCGCCATGTGCGGGACGCCGCAAGCGTGTTCACGATGGCGAGGCTGGCCGATGCGACGGCACCGAGAATCAGCCCGCGGATCGTGAGTTCTTTGGGTTTCACGCCGTAAACGTGGCGCCTTGACCCGTGGGTGATGAGTACCCACGACATTCACGGGCGAGAAAACCGACACCCGCTGCTCTGCTCCCAATTCAGCGAAACCGTCTCCAGTGAGATATTATCACTCATTTGGAGCGCAGCCGAGCCGAACGAGCGCCCTGACCGTTCCTGAAAGGGTGTCACGAAACGCGGAGCAGAGCAGAAGGCGATGAGGCTATACAGGCGGAACGCCCAATGAACGCAGTCGAAATCGAAGCCGCTGTATCGGATCTGGCGCTCCAGCCGTTTGACGCGGAGGAGTCGCGGTTCAAGACACTCAAGTACAGACCTGACTTTCCGTCACGTTCCTGGTACGCAAACATGCGCCGGAGACAGGCGCTCCGAGCGATCCCTGGCATCGGCGCCGCACTCGGATTTGCGCCGTGGAGCAAAGCCAAGGCCGGGAGAAAGGTGGTCGCCGGCGAGTACCCACTCGTCGCCAACGCGGTGCTCGAGAAAGACATCGTGCGCCAGTTCTTGCCGAATGCCCCGGACTACGCCGGGGATCGGTGACCGTATTGGCGTGGAGCGGCATCTTCCTGGGACCGCAGCTCCACCGGTTCGACCTTCCAGGTAGGGCGACGGGGCGCCGCGCAACGGCGAATCCGGTCAACACCGCGCCCCGACGCCGCGGAATTACAGACCAAGGCCGCGCGCGATGATCGCGCTCTGAATTTCCGAGGTCCCGGAATACAAGCGACCACCAACGGCATCGCGCACGTCGCGCTCGACCTCGTACTCCGTGGTGAAGCCATAGCCGCCATGAATCTGGACGGCATCTAGCGACGACTGCAGGCACGCCTCACCCACGTACAGCTTGGCGAGCGACGCTTCGGTACCGGCGGGCTTGCCGAGCTGTTTGGCCCACGCGGCGCGGTAAATAAGAAGGCGGCTAGTCTCGAGCCGCACTTTCATCTGCACGAGCCGATTCGAGACAGACTGGAAGTCACCGATAGGGTGGCCGAACTGTTGGCGATCCTTCGCGTAGCGGACGCACGTCTCGAGCTGCCGCTGCATCGTTCCAAGAAAGCCCGCCAGGATGCAGCTACGCTCCCACTCCATGGAGTCATTAAAGATCGAGGCGCCCCGCCCTTCCCTACCGAGCCGGTTCTCAAGCGGTATCTCGCAGCCGTCAAAAAACACTTCCGCCATTGGCGAGGTCGTGAGACCCATCTTCCCGATCGGTCGGGCAACGCGAACACCGGGAGTGTTTCGATCCACGACGAACGCGGTGAGGCCGAGGGCGCCTTTGGTGAGCTCGGTCGACGCAAACACAATCAGCAGATCGGCAACTGGCGCGTTGCTCACGAACGTCTTGCTGCCATTGAGCACGTATCGATCACCGCGTCGTTCGGCGGTAGTGCGCAAACTAAACGCGTCCGAG
>JBBSHV010000136.1:0-7236 GCA_038232435.1 Gemmatimonadales bacterium
AGCCAAAGTCGTCGCCCTGATTCATCTGCACTAGCTCCTCGGCGGGCTCGTTGGCGCCCTGTTCGGTGGTGAAGAGCTTGGGCCAGTTGTCACCGAGCTGGTCGCGCCCGTGCTGGGTCGCATACAGCTGATTGGTACCCGGCGCGATCGCGATGCCCATTCCATTGCGCAGCCCGGTCGCGTAGCGGTTGGCGGCCGTCGGACGCTGGCCTGTCTTGCGCGCGTCAAAGCGCCAGATGCCGGCGCGGGTGTCCAGTTCCGGGCAGGGGTCGATCCCTGGTGAGCTCTGGGTGCGGTTTTTCACCTGACACGTGTTGCTGGGAGAGCCGACGTTGAGGTACAGCATCCCGCTTGGGTCAATGAGGAAGTTGCGCGCTTTATGATCTCCCGTGCCCGGGATGTCGGCGACGACCGTCTCTGGGCTACCACTCGGTTGGAGCGTGCCGGTTGCAAGTGGCGCGCGAAGGATGGCGTTTCCGGCGTCCCAATACACATAGCCGCCGAACAGGCCCACGCCAGTATTGCCGCGATCGCCGAAGTGTTGGATAACGTCGGCACGTCCATCGCCGCTCGTATCGCGCAGTGAGATGACGGCGCCGCGCCGTCCAGCAGTGGTGCCACCCTGTTCCGTCAGATCGGCCGGGCCGCTCTTGGACGCCAGCGTGACGAACACATCACCGTTCGGTGCCACGACCACATGGCGCGGTGCGCCGACACCGTCGGCAAATACCGTGGCGCAGAAGCCCGGTGGGAGTGCGATCCCAGCGTTGCTGGGGAGGCACGGAGTAGTATCATCCGTTCCCGCGGCAGCGGCACCCGTTGCACCGGCAACCGCGGCAGAGCGTGGGGAGTCGGTGCCGGTCGCGTTCGGGTTGCTCGCGCTACGTTCTGAGCTGCTACAGGCGGCGAGGGTGCTTCCCAGGGTGACGAACGTCGCGACAACTAACGTTGTGGAATTGCCCCGTACTACAGAATTTTGTGCTGACCGCATCAATTATTCTCTCTTCCAGTGGGTGCGAGTGCGCACATCGTTTAAAGCAGTGAGCACATTTGATACCTAGAGGTCGGTGCAGCTATGACCACACGTGACTACTTCTCCGCCCAGGCTGCGGACTATGCTCGGTATCGGCCGCGCTACCCAGCGTCGTTGTTCGCAGCGCTCGCGGCGCTCGCGCCTGACCGATTGCTTGCGTGGGATTGCGCGACTGGAAGCGGTCAAGCCGCGGCATCGCTCGCGGACCAATTCGCGCGCGTGATAGCGACGGACGTGAGCGCTACACAGCTCCAGCACGCAGTGCCACACGCGCGCGTGGAGTACACAGTGGCGGGCGCGGAAGCAAGCGGGCTGGCCTCCGCGTCGGTCAGCCTGGTGAACGTCGCACAGGCGTTGCACTGGCTCGATCGCGACGCCTTTTACGCCGAAGTGCGCCGGGTGCTGGTGCCGAATGGAGTGCTGAGTATTTCCAGCTACGGCAGTGCCGAGCTGGAGACGCCGGCGCTTGCGGCGGTATTCACCAACTTCGAGCTGGGCACGTTGCAACGGTACTGGGCTCCGGAGCGGCACGGTGTTGGCGAGGGGCTTCGCGACGTTCCGTTCCCATTCAGGGAGGTCGCATTACCTGAGATCCCACTGGAAGCGCAATGGACGCTGACCCAGCTCCTGGGCTACGCGCGGACTTGGTCCGCTACGGCGAACTACGTACGGCAGCATGGCGGTGCTGATCCGATTCTCGAGCTGGGCGCTGCGCTGCGCCCACTCTGGGGTCCGCCGGACACGCTGCGTGTGGTGAGATGGCCGTTCTTCGTGCGCGCGGGACGCATCGGTTGATTCGCGGGAATCACGCGCCGTATTGCCCTTCGAACAGGAGAATGGCACCGATGGACAATTCAGATTTCTCTGTGTTAGTCCGGCAAGCACTCGGAAGGAGCTGGTTTTCGTCTGTTGGCTGCGAGCATGCGCATAAGCCGCCGTAGACGATGCGTTCCAATGCGATGGGCATCGGAGCCGAAGCGCATCTGCGCAACCGAGAGGAGCGTGCCGCAGACTCCCCGCGCTCAGCAAAGGAGCGCACGCTGCTCGCCGCATCCGCGGCCCGAATCGCTGCTCGCGCGGGGTGTGAAGACGCGGTTGACGTGATAGCACTGTCCACACCAGCATCAATCGCCGCGACCTCACGCTCGTGCCACAGCACTAGCGCATCCCGTACGCGGCCAGCAAATGCGAGCGGTACATTCTGATCACTCCCTGTTGCTCGTGAAAGAGCGGCACTCACGCGGATGGCGTCAGTACTCACGTCTAGCGCTTCGCCGACCACGAGGAGCTTCGGCCCGCCGTCCACGACGCAGGCGACAATAGCGCCGGGAGTGTCGCTTGATACAGCAGCGATCACCGGCCCTTGGGTTGCTGGTGTAGCTGATCTCACGTCGTCGTGCTCTTGGCGCAGCCATTGCTGCAGCGTCACGAGAATTGATTCGGCTAACTCGACGCATCCCGTACCAGGCGAATAGAATCCGGCCAGCGCGTCTCCCCCGGCTCCCAGCACCCTGTGCGCGATTGTAGCCTTTCTCTCGACGGTTTCCGCAGCCCTGAGCAGCGCCTCGGCGCGCTCCGAAGGGTGCAGTGCATACGAGGTAACTGATGCGTGCCGCGATCCCATGCGTGCCACTCTCCCGATACGCTGTTCCAAGCGCGCCGCAGTCCATGGGAGATCGAGATGAATCACAACGGAAGCATCCTGCAGATTGACACCTTCACTCAGCAGGTCGGTCGTTACCAGCACGCGGATCTCGTCACATGGGGGCGGCTGCTGCGCTGAGCATGCTTGTGGCGCGAAACGCTCCAGCGTCTCCCGCCGCGTGAGTGGACCGCCAGCCACCACACCGCCGGATGAGGTCATCAGCGCAACTCCACCGCGCTGTGCCAGGAACCGATATACAGCGGCGGCTGTTTCCTTGTAGCTCGTGAACACGACGACTTTGTTGCCAGGATGAGCGTTGATCACAGCTTGTACGAAGCTCCCTTGCACTTCATTGTCGGCGCGCGTGCTGGATAAGTGTTGCGCAAGCAACCGGAGCCCGCCCAGATGAGCCACAACGGCCTCGCGCAGCTCCGGAGCGGCGAAATCGGAGGACGGCACTAACTCCGCAAACGCGAGCTGCAAGGAGCCATCCGCGTAGACCCAATTCTCGAGCTCTACGCGCGTGGGATAGCGCCCCGCGTCCAGCGCCGCAATCAGCGCGTGCGATCGCGCCATTCTTCGTTTAACCGCGGCGAGCAGTGCCGCACTGCTCGACACCCATTGCCGAGCGAGTCCCTGGGCAACGAGAGTCGCGGCGCTGCCGCCATCGATCGGTGGCACCGGTGGCGGGAGCGCCAGGATCAGGTCGAGTACCGTCTCATCGGTAGCGATCACTCGCGATGGGGCATGGTCCACGCGCGGAATGGCCGATCCTGTCGGCCGTATCGATGCTGTCGGGTCAGTCATGGGTGACACGGTCGCGCGCCGGACGACGAGCCTGGATAACTCGGTCGCGTCGAGCGAGTAAGCCCTGCGCCCCAGAAATAGCGCGGCCAGGGATGCAAGGTCGGCGCGGAAGTTGTGGATCGGTGTGGCGGAGATGAGCAGCACAGGAGCGTGGATGCAGAGGCGAGCCACTTCCGCGTAACGCTTCGTCGCCGGATTGCGCAGGTGATGTGCTTCATCCACAACGATGAGAGCGTACGAACGGCGGATCTTCCTCCCTCGGCTGAGTGCCTCGAGCGAGGCGAAGTCTGCGTTCGTGCCAGTAGAATCAACTGCCTGCTGCCACATTGGGCCGAGTACGGCGGGCGCGAGAATCAATAGATTGTGGTAAGCCGCCGCGGCAGCGAGAGCAGTGTACGTCTTGCCCAGCCCCACCGTGTCGCATAGTAGTGCGCCACGGAAGTCGCGCAGAGTGCGCCTGATCCGGTGTACGGCTGACGCCTGGTGCGGATACAGAGTGACCGCACCGATGCGCATCTCGTGCGCAATCTCTTCGCCAAGAATGCACCGTGCAATCGCGTGTCTCACCTGAGCCGCGGAAGCAACATTCAGCTGCTGCACGGCGCCGCGCGATCGCGCTCCAATCGTATCTCGATCACTCTCGACCCGCCCATTGCAGAAGCGGCGCCACGGTGTCGGGACGAAGTCGGTATGCGCTGAGCGTCGCGTGATGCAACTCGTGCTCCGACGGAGCGGTGCCATTCATTGCCGCCGCCGCGAGAGGCGCAAGGATGTCGCATGCTCTCGGCCACTCCGTTGGAAGCGGAAACATCGCCATGGTCCAACCCAGATACCGGTGGTATCCGCCGCGCGCAGGCTCCGCCAGAACCGATAGCCACGCCGCGGCGAGTGGAGAGTTGATCAACGCGGTGAGCGTGCAGGCATCGGCTACAGCATCGCATCGTGCGACATAGCAGCTGTTGAGCGGGACCATATCGTCGCCGGGCATGAGTAGCGCGGCGCGAGGCGAACGTCCGAAATCGTTCCACACAACGCGTGCGCGCGCGCAATCCGCGGCCTCGACTCGAAACAAGGACCACCACTGACGGTCCTGCCGCGCGTCGCTACGACGCTCCAGGATGCGGCGCCATCGGGTTAGCCATTTGAGCGCGTGTGCAGGGAGATGTTGCAATGGTGCGGCGTCATCATCATGCGTCCAAACGATCCGCTCAGTGCCGCGCGCGACCGTCCACGGCGTGAGCGTCTCGCCGCGAACCATTGGGCGTAGGACTGATTGTTCAATTGTCCCGGTGCGATCACCGCTGCAGACATGCGCCAGGTCACCGTTCTCCGACAGCTCGCGTACCACAAACGCCGCGTTGCACCCGGTCTTGACGCCAAGCCACGGACGACCGCACGCGGCCCGGACCATCGGAGTCCCCGCCGCGCTGATCCGGTCGAACGCGGCTCTGACGGCTGGCGGAACGAGAATCCACGGGCTTCCCGCACTCTCGTCCAGAGAGAGTGCGGCGGGAGCGGTGGGCCAACGGAGCACGGTCACTCCGCGCTGCACGCCGGCGATGAGTATCGGCACGGCCGCTGCGGTGGTGTCAGATGGAGCATCCGCATGTGGACCCGCGTATAACTCAGTACGCGCGTCTCCGCGCTTGATCGCGACGAGCAGCGACGGATACACGGCCGCGTCGAAACTGGGCGGTGCCTCGCTGTAATCCTCCAGTGCCGCGAGGTGCATTCGATCCTGCACGAGGTGACGGGCTCCGCCACCGGCAAGCGAGCGCCACAGTTTTGACGGAAGCAAGAGCCCAACTGAGCCTTCACTCTTCACGAGTTCGCACGAGCGCTCCAAAAAGAGGGAAGACGCGTCACTCTGTCCGCCAAAGCCCGTTCCAGCGCCGGCCGCGCTTGCTCCGCTGCTCCAGGCCGCGTGTCGAAAGGTTGTGAAGCTCTCCTTGTAAGACTCACGCGCGGCCACGGAGATGTTGTGAATGCGGATCCACGGGGGATTCCCGATCACGACGTCGAAGCCGCCCGCGTCTGCCGCATCGGCGAAGTGCGCGGCGTAACTGAATGGCAGCGCCGCTCCACGCGCGACGGCTAGCCGCCTTGCCCGGAGTGAGCGCACGGTTCTGCGGAGAAGCGCTAGCCGCTCTCTCGTGTGCGCGCCTGGGGCAACGCGCGTGTCGAACAGATCCGTCGCACGTGCGCTCCACACCACCTCCCGACGCTCGGCGCAAGTACGAGTCAGGGCGCGGTCCAACTGCTCGACCGCGCGCTGTCGCTCCGCCCGATCGAGCGCTCGGGACAGCGTTACCTTCCGCTGTCCGGTGGCGCGCGTGTAGCGCTGGCGTAACCGCGTTATCGGATGTGCCGAGGCGGGTGACGGCACGTTGCCGAACGCCGGACCGGCGAGCGAATCGCCGACGCGGATTTGTCGATCCAGGTTGGGCAGTGGCATGACGCGCATGGGATCACGCTCGTCGCTTTCTATCACTGTCGCGAGCCACAGGCGTAGCTCGCACAGCCACACCGCGGTCGGATTGATATCCACCCCGTAGATGGATTGTGTCAGTACCGAGCGCCGGATCTCCGCGCTGGGCCGCGTGTCACCCAGTGTGCCGCGCAGGCGCGAGATGCGCTCGAGCGTATGCACCAGGAAAGCGCCGGAACCACAGGCGGGATCCAGAATGCGCATGTCAGCGGTTCGGCGCAGCAGTATGGCGCGGCTATCAGGATCGATCTGCTCACCGGATAGCGCGCGTTCAGCTACATCCTGCGGAACGCACGCGCACGTGAGTGCAGGGAGAAGCGTGAGCGTGGTGAGCCGCTCCACGAACTCTTGCGGCGTGTAGAACACGCCACCCTTCTTGCGTTCGTCCGCGCTCATCAGCGACTCGAACGCCTTGCCCAGAATCTCGGGGTCGATTGCCGCTTCCGACCAACTGATCGCGCCCTCGCGTGGCGTGAAGCGGTACCGCACGAGCAAATCGCCGAAAAAGGCACCGAGTGCGTCGTCGGAGAAAGTGAGCGGACGCCATCGGCGTTCCAATCGAGAGCGAGCGAAGAGACCGCCGTTCAGAAACGGGACCTGGCCGAAGGCGCGCGCCCTCGCCGAACGCGCGGCGGTACGCGTGTTCAGGGTTCCGAAGAAGAGTGGATCCAGCACCCGCTTGTGGTATCGCCCGCCGGTGCCCATGCAATCGGCGAAACCGTTGGCGAGGAATCCGAAATCCGCGTCGAGCCAGCCCTTCGTCTCGAGAAAGGAGAGAAACAGTAGCCGGCTCGTTGTCAGGAGCGCCATCTCGCGCGCCGCAACGATTGGCACGTCCGAGCCAAGCGACGTGGCAAGCCTTCCGACTGACGCTTCGAGCGCATGATAGAAGCGTCGCGTTATCGCTTCGCGACCGAGCACATCCATCCAGCGCATGTGGCGCATCACGTCTCCACCGGGGCCGTCCGCGCAAGCCACCAGTGCGCACAGTGTCTCAGCGTCGCTGTCGATCACGTTGCCGCGTTCGGTGCTCAGCGTGAGGAGCCGAGGCTTCGCGGCTGACGAGCGCCAGGCCATAACCGTGAAGAGCGGCCGCTCAGTCTGGAGCGCAATTACCAGCCAGAGCAGGTGCGGCACGCGAGCGGACAGTTGCCGAGCGACAATTTCCAGCGTGTGGCGAGCTTCGGCATTGCCGGCGATCTCGACGACGAGCGCGCGAAGGGTGCCATCCCCGCGCGCGACTCGCGCGCATGTCACACCGGG
>JBBSHV010000137.1:0-7183 GCA_038232435.1 Gemmatimonadales bacterium
ATCGTACCGCTTCCAGACCCACCCCCACCCCCACCCCCGCCGATGCTGGCATCCGGCCCGGCACCTTCGATCGCGGCACCGTGGGTCGCGGCGCCCGAGATACGCGAGGCCGCGGCGAACACCGCGGCGACTCAGGCCGGCATCGCTGTGGCGCGCTCGGAGCGCAGGCCCGAGGTCCTGGTTTCCACCAGCCTGGGTGCCTTTCCATCATTCGGGCAGAACGTGGGCACTGGTCCGTATAGCGGATCTGGTTTTGGTGGCGCCGTGTTTTTTTCCTTCTCGCTGCCGTTCCTTGACGGTGGTACCTACCGAGCTCGGCTGGATCAGGCACAGCTGTACGCGCAGCAGGCGCGCGATTCCGAGGTCGTCGTCAGACGGCAGGTCCGCCTTTCATATCAGCTTGCTTCGGCGGACCTGACGAGGTTATACGAGCAGGTCCAGACGTGGGCCCGGAACGTTCCCATCGCGCGTGACGCTTATCTGCAGACCCAGAGCATATACAACGGTGGTGCGGCCACCGCGCTCGAGGTTCTGGACGCGTACACATCATGGATCAACGCCAACCAATTGTATGCCGACGCGGTGCTGCGATATCGGCAGGCAGAAGCCAACTATCTCCGATGGGGAACACCGTGACACATTTGCGGCTGGGTGTACCGCGAGACTATACCGGGCGACCGCCGGTTGCCGCTGCATTGCGTTTGACGCGGGCAGTCAGCACGGCGATCGCCTTTGCGGTGATCGCGGCCTGCTCGCGCGGCGATGGCGCACCAGCGGACAGCAGTAGCTCCTCAGCTGGCGCGACAGATTCCGCCAACGCGGCGACACCGGTGCACATGGCGGTGGTCGAGCGCGGAAATATCGTGATCATGGTAAGCGGCCCCGGACAAACCAACGCGCTCGATCTGCAAACAATTCGCGCGCCGTTCACGGGGACTCTCTCTTCATTGAACATCGTTGTCGGGCAGCACGTTGGCAGCGGTCAGGTGATCGGTGCGGTAGTGTCGCAGCCGAGCGAGGCGGCAATGCGCGGGGCGCAATCGATGCTCAACTCTGCGGCGACGCCCACCCAACGGAGCGACGCGGAACGGGCGCTCGTGTTGGCGCGACAGAATCTTGTGGCGGTATCACTGCGTTCGCCCAGGGGAGGCACCGTGGTGTCGCGCGGGGCGAGCCAGGGCGACCTAGTGAGCGCGGGCGATAGCATAGCGAGCATCGCTGCCGCCGGGTCAATCGCCTTCATCGCGCGGATCGCCCAGAGCGACCTCACGCACGTGCGGCCGGGCGAGCGGGCGACGATAACGCTGCCTGGAAAGCCCGCGCCAGTGGCGGGCGTTGTCCACGGCCTCCTCCCCGCCGACACCAGCGGGGGGATGACTGTCCCGGTGCGCATCGATCTGCAAGGCTCACCTACCGCCGCGGGACTGCCGATCCAGACGGGACTATTCGGGACCGCGCAGATTGTCACCGACGAGTTGACCGGCGTACCAATAGTGCCATCCGAAGCGGTACTACGCGACGATATCACCGGCATAACACAGGTCGCTGTCGTCTCGCCGGACGGCAAGGCGCACTGGGTGACGGTCACCACGGGAGCGAGCCAGGGTGATCGGGTGCAGATCACTTCACCGGTACTCAACGCGGGCGAGCGCGTGATCGTTTCCGGCCAGGTCGGACTTCCGGATGGGAGTCGCGTTCGCGAAGCGGGTAGCACGGGGAACGTCGCCGGAACGCCGGCAGCCTCGGGAGCGCCGGCGACTCCGTGAGTCTCCTCTCCAGCACGCGGCAGCGTGCGGCTGGCGTGTACCTGCTGCTCGCGATTCTTGTCATCGCCGGCATCTACTCGGCCGCGGGACTGCCGTCATCCATCTTTCCCACGGTAACCTTTCCGCAAGTAAAGGTGATCGCCGATATTGGAGAAGAGCCGGCCGCGCAGATGATCCCCACGGTGACGCGCGTACTCGAGGAGGCGATTCTCCGGGTCCCGGGGATCGAGGTAGTTCGGTCCACAACCTCACGCGGTTCCACAGAGATATCGGCCCAGTTCGCATGGGGCACCGACATGGCAACCGCTCTCAACCGCGTCCAGGCGGAGACACAGCGCGTTCGCCCTGATCTCCCGCCCCAAACGCGAATCGAGGCGCAGTGGATGAGCACTGCGACCTTTCCGATTCAGGGGTATGCACTCACCTCGTCCACCGAAACCCAGGCGCAGCTCCTGGCGTTCGCGCAATACTCGCTAATGCCCGCGCTCGTTCGCATCCCGGGCGTGTCGGAAGTTCAGATCCAGGGCGGACGGCAGCGTGAGTTTCAGGTCCAGCTCAACCGGCAGGCACTGTCTGGTTACCGCCTCGCGGCTTCGGATGTGGTACAGGCGATCCAGGCGAACAACGACGTCGTCTCCACCGGATTGACTGAGCGGAATCACGAGCTGTATCTCACGCTCGTTACCGGTCGCGTGAGCGGGACGCAGGAGCTGGCACAACTCGCCGTCCCGGTTCCGAATGGTCCGCCCGCGACGCTCGCGCAGCTCGGTACGGTGACAGTTGCGAACGAGGTCTCGTACGTGCGCACCACAGCCAACGGGCAGGCGGCGGTGCTGGTAAATGTCGTGCGTCAGCCTTCTGCAAATACTGTCGCCATCGCCAATGGAATCGACCAGATTTTTCGCGACGAGCCGAATCTCCTGCCCAAAGACGTTCACTGGAGCAACTTCTACGACCAGGCGTCGTTCGTCTCAGGGTCGGTGAACGGTGCGCGCGACGCGATCATCATCGGCGTGGTGCTCGCCGGCGTGGTGCTGCTTCTCTTCCTGCGCAACATCCGGTTCACACTCATAGCGGTGGCAGCGATCCCTCTGACGGTCGCGGTCGTCGGGTTGGTGCTCGGGATCTTCGGGCAGACGATTAACCTGATGACGCTCGCGGGGATCGCGGCGGCACTGGGGCTGATCGTTGATGATTCCATCGTGGTGATCGAGGATATCGACGAGAGCCATCGTGCGGCCGCGGAGGATGAGAACGGTTTAAGAGATTCGACGCTGGCTTCGCAACGAACTGAAGCTGATGCTACTGCTGATGCTACCGCGGTGGCCACGCGGCAGTTACGGCCCGCGCTCATCGGATCGAGTCTCTCCACGGTAGTGATTCTGGTGCCATTCGCGCTCCTTTCCGGAGTGGTGGGCGCGTTCTTCAAGCCGCTTGCGCTGACCATGGCGCTCGCACTCATCGTATCATTCCTCTTCGCGCTCGTTGTTGTTCCACTGTCGGTGAGTGTGTTTCGGCGGCGCGCAAAGAAGGGACCAGCGAAGGATCGAGATCAGAAAATCGCGCGCCGCGGCACCGCCAGCCGGATGTTCGCACCGATCAGGCGGACGCTGGCGCCAGCCGGCAAGCGCATGGGACGCGGCTACGACCGAGTGGTCCACATCTTCGTCGCACACGGCCTGGTGAGTGTGCTGGTCATCGCTGTACTGCTCGGCATAACGTACGTGCTGTACGGCCGGATCGGCACCGACTTTCTCCCGGCGATGGATGAAGGGTCAATCATCCTCGACTACTGGACGCCACCGGGAACGTCGCTCACCGAAACCGATGCGATGCTGAGCGCGGCCGAGCGTGTGATCAGGGCGACTCCGGATGTTGAGAGCTACTCGCGGCGCACGGGCGCACAGCTCGGCTTCTTCATCACCGAGCCCAACCGCGGCGACTACGTCATCAAGCTCAAGCCGCTGTCCGAGCGGCGCGGTGTGGAGGATGTGATCAACTCACTCAGAACTGGCATCGCCGCGGTCGAGCCGGCCATCAACACCGACTTCGGCCAACTGCTCGAAGATGAGATAGGTGATCTGACCGGAGGCGCGCCACAGCCGATCGATGTGAAGATCTTTGGGAGTGATCCCACAATCCTGGCGCAGAAGGCGGATCAAGCCGCGCATCTTCTGGAGAAAGTGCGGGGCGTGGAAGATGTGTTCAACGGAATCACCATCGCCGGACCGGCGTTGCAGGTACACGTCGATGCAGCGGCGGCGGGACGTTTTGGCCTCACCACGCAGACAGTCGCACAGGCCGTCGAGCCAGCGATCACGGGAACCGTAGCAGGCCAGATACGCATCGGCGACAGGATGTACGATCTGCGCGTGCTCGCCACGGACTCCGCCGTTCCGTTGAGCGATCTGAAGATTCGCACCGGGCCGCCGTCGTCGGCGCTCATTCCGCTCTCGACCGTTGCCACCATCTCCACGGGGACGCCGGAGACGGAGATTAATCGCGAGAACCTGAAGACTTACGTTGGCGTGACCGCAAGACTTACCGGCCGCGACTTGGGTAGCGCGATGACCGACATTCGCCAGCGTATCGCGCGGGATCTGCAGCTTACTCCCGACATGTCTGTCGAGTACGGCGGCTTGTATGAGCAGCAGCAGCAATCATTCCGCGGACTGCTGTACGTTCTGCTGGCCGGACTTGTACTCGTTTCGGTGGTAGTGCTGTTCGAGTTCGCCGACTGGCGTGCCCCGGTTGTAACAGTGGTGTGCGCGGCCGCGGTGTTGTCTGGTGTTCTTGCGGCGCTACTGCTTACGGGGATGACGCTCAACATTTCGAGCTACGTTGGCGCGATCATGATGGTCGGAATCGTGGGAGAGAACGCGATCTTCGTCATACACGAGGCACAGCTTGGGCTGAGAAATGGAAAGTCCGCCGCCGAAGCGTGGGCTCACGCGGCACATCGCCGGTTGAGACCGGTCGCGATGACCGTGCTCGCCACAGCCTTCGCACTCGCTCCACTCGCGCTCGCCATCGGAGCCGGTTCACAGCTCATGCAGCCGCTCGCCATTGCCGTGATCGGCGGATTTGTACTGTCGGGACCGATTGTGCTGCTGGTGCTTCCTGGGCTGTATCACCTACTCGATCCGCACGGTAAGCTCGGCCGAAGCTAACGCTGCTCGATTTCATACGTGCGCGGCTGGCTCTGTGGCATCGGGCGAACGGTCCGCCTGCCCCCGGTGTACCAAGTTCTACCGACAAGCTCCGAAACTTCAGATATGTCCAATCCGTCGCCATTTATACGCCGCCGCTACTATCCGGTGGCCGCGCTCTGCCCGGCTCATCAGAGAGCGCCGGCCGATGCGGAGCCGCCGCACACGGTGCTGGCGCTGGGTGGCGGCGGGATGAAGGGCATGGCGCACGTTGGCGCGATCAGAGCGTTGAAGGCGGCGGGCATCGAGATCGATGCCGTGGTCGGAACCAGCATCGGTGCGCTAATAGGCGCACGGTTCGCGATGGGTTCCCCACTCAGTGAGCTGGAGGCGGAAGCGCTGGCGGTGACGGAATCGGCGGTTCTGCGCCGGAACGTCCGAGCTTTTTTACTGGGCGGTGTCGCTCAAACGGGGCTGTACGATGGCGAGCACTACCGTCGGCTGGTCGGACGAGTGCTTGCCGCCGCTTCCTTCGCGTCTCTGAAAGTTCCGCTGCGCGTGAACGCCCTCTCTCTCTGCAAGGGAGAGGAGCGTTGGTTTGGCTGGGGCGCCGACCGTTCGCTCAATCTGGTTGATGCGGTCTACGCATCGGGCGCGTTGCCGCTCGTCTTCCCGCCTCTGGAAACCGCCGATGGTGACATGCTGGTAGACGGCGGACTACGCACCATGGTAGGCGTGGCAGAGGCGGTGCGCTGGGGAGCTGAAAGAGTGATCGCCATGGATGTCAGCGACCTGTTCGACCCCAACCAAGACGATTGGCGCCGCATGGGTCTCGCCGGCATTCACAGCCGAGTCGTTCGGGTGCTTACCGAGTCGCAACGAGAAGCCATTCTCCGCGTGCGCGGCGTGCCCGTTCTACATGTCCGCCCTGACGTTGAGGACATCTCATCGTTCACATTCAGCGCGACGCCTCGGCTTCTCGAAGCGGGCGAAGCAGCTACACGATCCGCGCTTGCCTCGGCGGAAGCTGTCGCATTTCACGCCGCCGTTCCAACGGGGCGTCCGCGCGTTCGGCGTGCGTCGCGGACCGCGTGACTAGCTCAGTTCCGTAAGGACCCAAGCTTTTCCGCCGCATCAGCAGCCTGACGTCCTAGCGTCCGGGCCGTCGTCCATTTTCCACCAAAGATCGTCACGACCCTGCCGAGCGTCTCGATCCTCGCTCCACGCCGTTGCTCGCGCGGCGAAAATCCGGCATCTACGAGTGGGCGCACACCGGCAAAATCCATTTCGACATCACTGTCCGCAATTGGTTCCGCGAAAAACCTGTTGTACGAGGACAGGAGATACTGGCGCTCATCGGCACTGCACTCGATCGGGTCGGAAAGCGATTGCCTGACTTCAGTCGTACCGATCAAAGTGCGACCATGATGACCATGATACGGCAGCGCGAATACGAGGCGACGATCATGTTCCGTCTGCAGCGCGAACCCGGCACTCAGGGGACGGCGGACTACCAGATGTGATCCACGCACCAGGTCGAGCCGCGTCGTGGATGCAATTCCGCCGCGTTCGAGGATCTGCTTCGCCCATGGCCCGGTCGCATTCACGACAACGTCGAAGCGGTGCGATCCACGTTTGGACACGACCTCACCGTCAGCCGAGATGCAGGATACTTCCGTGTGGTCAGCTATCGTGACGCCTGCTTGACGCGCCTGGTCGGCGGCCCACAAGCCGAGCGCTGAATCGTCCATCTGCGCGTCGAAGTACGAGAACGCACCGCGCAATCCGTGGCGGGAGAGTCCCCGTGCAGCGGGAGGTAGATCGGACACTCGCCACCAGCGGTGCGCGCCGAGCGCTGCTTTGCCGGCGAGGCGATCGTACAGCGTGAGGCCAATCTCGAGCATGAGCCGTCCGCGCGGCGAGTGCTCGTAAATGGGGAAGAAGATCTCCACCACTGCTGTCAGGTGCGGCGCGTTTCTCAGCCACCAGGCGCGCTCGTGCAGCGCCTCGTACACCAGCCTGACGTCGCCCTGCTCTAGGTAGCGCAGCCCACCGTGCAGCAGCTTGGTCGACGCACTGCTGGTGCCGCTCATGAGAGAATGGCGCTCGAGCAGCTGCACTGCGTGCCCGCGCCGAGCGAGCTCCCACGCGGTCATCACTCCATTTATGCCCCCACCCACGATCGCGATCTGCATGGCGTCAACAAGTTATGTGTTTACGGCGCCCGTGGCCGCGTAGCTCCGGGCAGGATCACGCCGGCTGTGGGCC
>JBBSHV010000138.1:0-7139 GCA_038232435.1 Gemmatimonadales bacterium
CGCGAATCCGGGAGCATCGCCGGATTTCGCGAAGGCGGCCAGACAGCTGGGTGAAGGGTTGGCACGCGCTGGGATCGGTGTGGTGTACGGCGGCGCATCGCGCGGCCTCATGGGGGCGTTGGCCGACGCGGCGCTCGCGGCCGGCGGTGAGGTGATCGGCGTGTTGCCGCGCTCGCTAAGTCATCGCGAGATCGAGCACGGCGGGCTCGCGGCCCTTCACATCGTGGAAACGATGCATGATCGTAAGGCGCTGATCAGCGAGCTGTCCGACGTGTTCGCGGTGCTCCCGGGTGGGATTGGAACACTGGACGAGTTCTTCGAAGCGTGGACGTGGGCGCAGATCGGCATCCACTCAAAGCCGATCGCGCTACTCGATATCGGCGGCTTCTATCAACCACTGTTGTCTTACTTGCGTACGGTTGTCGACGCCGGCTTTCTCACGCGTGAGCGGCTGGAGTCGCTCGTAGTATGTCCGGACGTGGACACGTTCATCAGCTCGCTGGGCACAGACTAGCCGGATTCGACCCCAAGCTTCCTGCCCCTGTACGCACGCGGATCCTTCGGATCGAGAGTTACCGGCCAGCGCCCGCATAAACCGCGTCAGGCGGCACGCCACCCGGGTACACCGCTTGGCCCGGTCGCCACTAACTTTACCCATGGCCAACGATCAGCAACACGCCGACGTCATCATAATTGGCGGCGGCCCGGGCGGTTACGTCGCCGCGATTCGCGCAGCGCAGCTCGGGCTCAATACCGTGTGTGTCGAGATGGACAAGACACTTGGCGGGACCTGCGTCAACGTGGGTTGCATCCCGTCGAAAGCACTCCTGACTTCGACCGAGCACTACGAATTCGCTCGACTGCATGCGGCGGAGCACGGCGTGAAGATCGAAGGCGTGACGGCCGACCTCGGAACAATGATGCGGCGGAAGACGGAAGTGGTTGCCGCGAATACCAAGGGCGTGGAGTTCCTGTTCAAGAAGAACAAGGTTACTTGGGCCAAGGGACGCGGCACGCTACGCAGCGGCAACCTCGTCGATGTCACAGCCGACGACGGAACCGTGACGCAGTACCAGGCCACGGACGTGATCATCGCGACCGGCTCGGTACCGATCGAGCTGCCGTTTCTCAAGTTCGACGAGGAGCGGGTGCTATCTAATGTTGGCGCGCTGTCCATCCCAGAAGTGCCCCAGCACCTCATCGTCATCGGCGGCGGCGTCATCGGCCTGGAGTTGGGCTCGGTGTGGCGCAGGCTTGGCGCCAAGGTGACGATAGTGGAGCTGGCGCCATCGATCCTCCCCGGAATGGACGACGATGTCGTAAAGGAAGCAGACAAGATCTTCCGAAAGCAGGGACTTGAAATGCGTGCTGGAACGCGCGTTACGAGCGGACGGCGCGAGGGTGACAAGGTCTTCGTCGACATCGAGAAGGACGGCGCGAAGGAGACGCTGGAAGGAGATTACGTGTTGGTCGCGGTCGGGCGAAAGCCATCGCTGACAGGGATCGATGCCGCCGCACTCGGCCTGGCGCTGGGCAAGCGCGGTGAGATCGTCGCTGATGTTCAGCTACGCACAAACGTTGCGCACGTGTATGCGATCGGCGACGCAGTGGGCGGAAAGTTGCTGGCGCACAAGGCGGAAGAAGAAGGGATTGTAGCTGCGGAGGTCATCAGTGGCCACTCTGTGCACATGGACTACAAGTCGATGCCGGCGGTAGTGTACACGCATCCCGAGATCGCGACGTGCGGCTTCGCCGAGCACGAGGTTAAGGCGATGGGACGCGCTTACAAGGTGGGCAAGTTTCCGCTGTCGGCGAACGGTCGCGCGCGCACGATGGCCGAGACGCAGGGTTTCGTGAAGTTCGTCGCGGATGCCGAGAGCGACGAGATCCTTGGCTGTCACATAGTGAGCATTGACGCAGCCGATCTACTGCAGGAAGTGGTGCTTGCGATGGAGTTCCGCGGCTCGAGCGAGGACATTGGAATTACAGTGCATCCGCATCCAACATTATCCGAGGCGGTGAAGGAAGCGGCGTTGGCGGTGACCGGGCGCGCGATCCACATCTAGGGTGTTTAGGGTGTTTTGTGGATGACGATATCATACATCCGCACAACGCCCGGAACCGATTGGAGTGACAGCCGGGGAGTTGCGCCCATTCCTGTCGCGGCTCTGACGAGCAAAGTGCGTGGCGCGGGGAGACCACAAACGACGTAATGGCCGTCGTTATCCGTCATTGCTGAACGGCCAGTGGTGTCGGTCATGCTGTCGGTCATGCTGTCGGTCATGCTGTCGAGCCACGACACGATCACGCGAGCGGTAGGGACAGGTTTCCCGTCGGCCGAATCGCGGACAGTGCCGTGGATTACAGCGGCCCGGCTGGAGATGCCAGCAGGACATAGAGCGGCGATGACTGCCGCATCCGGCGGTATCGTCAGCAGCATCGACTGGCCCGCACCCGCCGAAACGCGGACGGGCCGATCGGCCACGCGTATGTCCAACGTGTCGAAGCGCGCGGACTCCGCATGAAGCACGTAATCTCCAGCCGGCACGCCGTCGAACGCGAACATACCGGTGGTATCGGTTACCGATGTCTCCTGTGGAAACAGTCCCGCCGAATCGCTCGTGCGCGACAGAATCATCACAACACCCGTGACTCCTTGACGCACAGGCGTGTGGTCTCCAGCATCGACGACTCTTCCGTCGATGGAGCCAGTCAGAGGTATGACCGACGCTGTGGAATCATTTGCGGCGAATACGCCGGTCACCTCTCCACCGCCTTCCCACACGGAAATGATCCCGGAAGGAGTCCCCTGCTGAACCAGGTTGGTGGGAGGCTCCGCGGCGAGGAATCGCCCGCGTTCGTCTGTTCGCACTACCGGCATGCGGATGATCCAGCGATTGACGATCCACGCCCCCGTCGGCAGGCGACGGTATTCCACGCGGCCTGATGCGGTTTCGAAGCTGCCGTTTTCGAGTCCAGGTTGCGCGTACTTGAATTCGAGGAAGCGAAGCTCGGACGAGTTCCGGTCCAGCCACATGACGCCTGCAACTTCGGCCGATCCGCGCTTCGCCGGATGTGCGATGGGCTCAAAACCGAGCCCCGAAAGACCTGGATGTGATGCGTCCTCGACCGGCCGGAAGCAGTGGGTGCGGGCAAATGCGTCCGACGTGAGGGTTTTCGCGTCGGGGGCGTAGAACACCCGAACTTTGCCCAGTATCCTTACGAACCCATGCGCCGCCAGTGACTCCGCAGCGATACTCGCGTATGGCTCCAGGTTGAGTGTCCTTCCCTCCCATGTCCTGGACTGAATGACGCGCGATGTGGTGGGATCCCTTTCGCGTTCAAATCGGCGTAGCACGAAGCCGATGCGTGCGTTACCAGCGGTTACAGCCGTCGCTGCGAGTGCGTTCTGCGCTTCCTGCCACAGTCGTACCGACACGGCGCCGGTCTTTGGCCGCATGGTGCATCTTCGGGTCTCCTCCACGCGGACCGCGGGAAGCTGCGCCGTGAATTGATTCAGCCTCGGATCAAAGTTGGCAATGCTTCCCGTTGCTAGCCGAAACAGTCCGGACGAGTCCGGTGAGAAACCAATCCGCCGCGCGCGGACGCGGTAGTCGCCCGACGACGGAGCCACGAGAGTGTAGTTGCCACCGGACGGTGTGATCGTGCCGGACACGACGACGCCGGCGGCATTCACCAGAACGACGGTTGCCTCTGGCAGCGGCAGCCCTGAACTGCCGGCGCGAGCTACGCCTGTCACTTCCTGGCTCGCGAGCGGGGAGAGGGCAGCTGCGGGGACAATGGTAACCGCGGCTAGAAAGGCAATCCAGCGCATAGTATTCGAGTATTCGGGTGCCCGATCATTAACGTAGCATTGTGTCCGCTCGTCTACCATGCGATCACCACGAAGGAACGACGGAAGACCTTGTCCAAGAGATCATTGATGTCTCGTCACGCATGGTACTGGGCGTGCTGTATCGCCGCTGCACCCTCGCTCGCGATCGCGCAACGCTCCAAAACCCCGTCAAGGGTTTCCCCGCCGGCGGCAGTAGCGGGGCCAGCGGTCCGCGAGCAGACGGCGGACCAGCAGGCGATGCAGCTGCTCAATCGTCTCGCCTTCGGGCCTCGTCCCGGCGAGACGGCAGAGGTCCGCAAGATGGGCGTGGACCGGTGGATTGAGCAGCAGCTTCAGCCTGAGCGCATCAACGATACGCCAATGGACCAGCTTATTGCCCGATATCCATTGTTGAACCAGAGCCAGCCCGAGCTTGCGACGCAGTATGCACAGGCGCAGAAGAAACGCCGTCAGATCAAACGGGCACACGCAGACACAACTCTACAGACTGCCCAATCGCTGGCCGCCGATGCTGATGTCGACGGATTGAAGCAGATCCATAAGCAGCGGGTGCAGTTGGTCGGTGAGCTGTCGTCGGCGCGAGTCGCGCGCGCGGTTGCAAGCAACCGACAGTTGCTCGAGGTGATGACCGACTTCTGGGAGAACCATTTCAACGTGTACGCGCGCAAGAACGCGCTGGAGGCGTACTACCTGGCGGATTATGATCAAACGATCAGGGAGCACGCGTTCGGCAAGTTCCGCGATCTGTTGGGCGCGGTAGCGCATTCGCCGGCGATGTTGGTTTACCTGGATAACGCGCAGAGCCGCGCCAATCCCGGCCAGCCGACGTTGCCGGCTCAGCGGACCCAAGGATTTCTGGGTCGCGGCGGACGCGCACCGGACGTCGAAACCATCATCCGGCGGAGAAACCTCAGGCCTGAGCAGGCCGCACAGCTCCGTAAGTTCGCGGCGAACGCGAAGAAGAATGGCGGCCTGAACGAGAACTACGGGCGCGAGCTACTGGAGCTACACACGCTCGGTGTGGACGCCGGCTACAGCCAGCAGGATGTAATCGAGGCAGCACGCGCACTGACCGGTTGGAGCATCCGGCTCCCGGCGCAAGGCGGCGGTTTTGTATTCCGTCCCGAGTGGCACGATGCAGCATCCAAGACGTTTATGGGACATCAGCTGCCGGCCGGGCGGGGTGAGCAGGACGGTGAGCAGATCCTTGACATCGTCGCGCACAGTCCGGCCACGGCTCACTTCATCGCGCTCCGGCTGGCACAGCGCTTCGTGAGCGACTCGCCATCTACCGCGCTCGTCAACAGAGCAGCGCAAACATTCCTCACTACCGACGGCGATCTCCGCGCGGTGGTGCGCACCATCGTCACCTCGCCCGAGTTCTTTGCCGCAAGCGCATATCACTCCAAGGTGAAGTCGCCCTTCGAAGTGGTGGTGAGCGCGGCTCGTGCTCTGGACGCACAACCGGATACGACGCCGAGGACAGCGATCACGGTGGCGTACCTGGGCGAGCCGATCTTTGGGCACCAAGCACCGGACGGATGGCCCGAGACTGGTGGATCATGGATGAACACGGGCGCGATTCTGAACAGAATCAACTTCGGAATGGCGGTGGCGGCTAACAGGCTACCGGGAACCAGTTTTCAGAATCTTCCGGGCGCTGACTCTCTGATCACGGCACCGCGCACGCAGCAGGTCGACGCCGTGGTCGCAAGCATTCTTGGCGGCGCGGTCTCACCCGATACGCGCAAGATCCTGGTGAGCGGCGATCATCCGTTAGCGCAGAGTGCGGCGCGGCAGGCATCGGCAAATGACACTAGCGCGAGCGATATGACGACCAACAGTGCCACCGCGGGCATGGCAGATATGAATGCAGGCATGAACGCGGGCGCTGGTGCTGACCCTATGACGACACGCGTCAAGGGAGCTGGCAAGCAGGGGTTCAACCTGGGCGTACGCGGTGCGGGCCGAAACGGAATCGTGGGTGCGCCGCCACAGCTAACTGGCTTTGCGCAGGTGGTGGGACTGGCACTCGGCTCACCCGAGTTTCAGCGTAGGTAGGGCTCGGCGCCGTGGCGCGGCTGCAGGGCGCGGCTGCAGCCGCGCCCCGGAAATAACCGCACCACGGAATCAGTACGATCAACGGGAGTGGATAATGGACCGCAGAGCATTCGTTAAATCCGGCGCACTCGCGCTCGTCACACTGGGATTGAGCCCGAGCTTTCTGCGCCGCATGGCGTACGGCATGGACTTCACAAACGTGCCCAAAGGCAAGACGCTCGTCTGCCTTTTTCAGCGCGGCGCGGCTGACGGGCTGAACGTGCTCGTCCCACACGGCGAGAAAGCGTACTACGATCTGCGACCCACGATCGCGGTTGTGCGTCCGGGCACAACGCCCGGGTCGGCGATCGATCTGGACGGATTTTTCGGGCTGCATCCTTCGCTCGCGCCACTCAAGCCGCTGTGGGACCAGAAGCTGCTGGCGCCGATCCATGCCGTGGGAAGCCCGAGCGCGTCGCGCTCCCATTTCGACGCGCAGGATTTCATGGAGACCGGAACGCCAGATATGAAAGGCACTTCGGATGGTTGGCTGAATCGTTTGCTCGCGGTAGAGGGAACATGCGAGCAGTGCAGCACCACTCCGTTCCGCGCGATTGCGATGACACCACAGACTCCGCGCATACTCGGGGGTCCATCCGAAACCATCGCGATGAACTCGCTCGGCGAATTCTCAGTGCGCGCAACCGGCAGCGAGGCGCAGCGCCTCGAAGCGCTGTATCGCACCGGGAGCGCCGATCTCGTGCACGGCGCGGGACAGGAGATGTTCGACGCCGTCAAACTGATGCGCTCGGCGAACCCGCAACAGTACGCACCGCGTAACGGAGCGCAGTATCCACGCTCACAGTTCGGCCAGCGATTGATGCAGATCGCGCAGCTCATCAAGTCCAATGTCGGTCTGGAAGTCGCGTTCGCCGATGTCGGCGGTTGGGACACCCACGTGAACCAGGGCGGCGGCACGGGCCAGCTCGCGGCACGCCTGGACGATTTCTCCAGATCGATCGCGGCGTTCGTGCAGGACATGGGCGACAAGATGAACGACGTGATGGTGCTGACGATGTCCGAGTTCGGGCGCACGGCACACGAGAACGGCAACCGCGGCACCGACCACGGTCACGCGACCGCGTTCTTCGTCCTGGGCGGCGGAGTCAGGGGAGGCAAGGTGTACGGCAAGTGGCCGGGACTGGAGCCCGAACAGTTGAACGAAGGACGCGATCTGAAGCTC
>JBBSHV010000139.1:0-7114 GCA_038232435.1 Gemmatimonadales bacterium
CAGGTAGGAATACTCAGCGTAGACGTCAGAATCCGGTACAGCGTTAACAACCGCGCCAAGGATGCGAACTGGGAGCCGCTCCAGCAGCTTGAGCTTGGCTTTCGCTACCCGGCGATCAGTGTGCCCGGTGCGCATGACCAGGATCAGGTTCTGGGTCGCGACACCGAGGGCATATGCATCCACGCCGGCAGCCAGCGGAGCGCTGTCGATCAGGATGACATCAAACCGGGAGCGAACGGTGTCCAGAAGTGTCGTGAGACGTGCGGAAGTGAGAAGCTCGGGCCCGCGGTGGCGCCTGGTGCCAGAAGGAATGAGGGTGAGCGAACCGTGGACCGGCACCTCGCGCATGACCCGCGCGAGATCGGCGTCGCCGGCGAGATAGTCGAGCAGCCCGGGGCGCCTATCCAGCCCGAATACGGAGTGGAGCTTCCCGCGGCGGATATCGCCATCTATAAGAAGCGTACGAAAGCCCGCTTCCGCAAACGAAAGTGCCAGGTTGGAGGAGACCATGGACTTGCCATCACCAACGCCGGGGCTCGAGATGGTCACCATCACAGGCGGGGCGGCAAAGGCATGGTGCAGGTTCATCCTCAAGCCGCGGAAGGCCTCAACGCTCTGGAGCATTGCCTCCGGGTCCTTGTCCACCTCGTCCGGCTTGGGAACGGTTGGGATGGCACCGAGGACGTGCAGACCGAGGTCGGCGGCAATCTGCTCGGGATACCGGAATCTGCGATCCAGCATGTCGAGCAGCAGGGCGAGTACGATTCCGAGGGCCGCGGCCGCGGCGAACCCTCCGATGACGAACAGAGCCTTCACGTCACGCTGAGCACCCGCCGCGGGGAGCGCCGGGTCCAGGATGCTGACGTCAGGTACGCTGATCTCTGCCCCGAGCTTGGCGCCCTCGTACTTGGTCTCGACGTTGTTGGCCAGGTTCTCGGCGGTGGCCAGGTTACGACGGAGCCGGCCTTCCTCGATGCTGCGCGCGGGGATTGAGCGCAGATCCGCTGCGTTGGCCTGGACTTGCTGAGCAATCTGATTCTCCTGCTTTCGGAGCAGGCTCACCTGCGTGGCGGCGAGAGCAGGAATCGTCTCCGTGCGCAACAGCTGAATGGAAGCGGTAAGATCCCTTACCGGCTTGAACGCGTCGGTGTACGACTGCTTCAGGGCGCGGAGCTGCGCCTCCTTATCCACCAGTTCCCTGATCGCGACGCCGAGGGTGGGCGAAGTTGCGACCACCGGAACGGCCACCAGAGCATCGGCGGAAAGGTTGCCCTTACGAGCGTCGGCGATCACCTGCTCGAGCGCCTCGCGGTTGCGCCTCACATCCTGGTACTGCGCCTGCGCCCTGTAGTAATCGCTCGCCAGCCCGAGGGGAGCCGCCGAAGCACCAGGCACGCCCAGCGGTGCAGCTACCGGCCCCTCGGTCGGCTGGGTAATGGCTCCCGACCGGAAGCTCTGCAGCGCGTTCTCGGCCTCCCTGAGGTCGGCCTGAGTACTGGTTCTCTGAGTTGCAAGAATAGCCGCCTGATCGACCATGTTCCCGCGGCGCAGGTCGGCCGCGGTGGACACAAACTGCAGCATCCACGCATTCAACAGATCGGCGGTCTGCCACTTGTCCGGGCCGCTCAGGGACAGTGTGAGAAAGTTGCTGTTCTCCTGCATCCCAACATCCAGCCGCCCGATCAGGCCGTTGCTCACCGTACGCGGCTGAAGCACGCCGAACTGCACGTTGCGCCGCCCCTGCAGCGATGCGGCCGTGGGTGCCCACGCAAAGCCAACTGAACGCCCGACAGAGTCTCCCAGAGTGCCACGGTCCACCACTCCACGCTCAAGTTCGCTGAGCGTGAACTTGGTCCCCGACGGGTCAAGCGCGAAAGTATACTGGCCAGCGATAGTGCGCCGGGTCGGCATCAGCCCATTGAGTGCGATGGAGTCCTGCCACGACTTGGGCTTGAGGAAGAGGCGTTGCTTCGCGACGACCTGATCCACGACCGCGAAGCTCTTGACCAACTGCACCCAGGCGCCGTTCGGCAGGAGCGTCGGGGGGCGGTAAGCGGCGCCGTTACTGTTGTTACCGACATCGGAAATCCATACCGCGCCGCGCGCCTCATAGACGGGGGCGATGTAACGGGTGGCGATCACCCCCGCGATGGTGCCGGCGGCGGCGAGACCGATCACGAGCCACCGGAAGCGTTTGATCGCCGCGATGTAGCGGCGGAACTTGGAGCCCGCGTCAGCGGCGCCCTCGTCCTCGCCTATGCGGTCGTACCCGGGTTCAAAAGGAGTTATGTCGGACGCTCCGACTGAGACCGGAGCGGAGCCCGGGAACGGGGTCGCGGGTACGATTGAGTTTTTCATCGGAGGTGCCGAAAGATAGAGGATATCGCACGAGCCGGACAGCTTTGGCCGCAGAACCAATTATGCATACAATTATCGGCACGTCAGGGTTCACAAGATCACAATGAAATTGAATCTCTTGTGCCGGGTAGTCACCAGCGCATATTTGCAACGGCGCGCAGGTTGTAGGAGACACGCCGCACCTTCCCTTCTTCTGCTGGGGCCGCCAAGCACATGCGTCTTACCGGGTCGGGGCTGATGTCTGACACTGTACACTCGCTAAGTGCAATCAGCTCGGCGCCCGACGCAGGCGCCCGCGCCGAGCTACGCGTTCTGGTGGTGGAATGCGACGATTCGCTCCGTGAGGGGTGCGTCGCCGTCCTTCGCGGTGAGGGATATTCTGTCACCGGTGTGGAGCGTGGCGAAGAGGCGCTCCGGGCGCTGCAGAAGCGGAAATACGAGATAGTTCTCGTAAACCTCTTCATGAGTGGCGTGTCGGGAATGAAGATCCTGGAGGCCGCGCGCGAGGCACATCGTGATTCCCTGGTCATCCTTATGACAGGGAACCCAAGTGTGGAGACAAACATCCGCGCTCTCCAGGCGGGTGCCTGGGAATACCTCGCGATGCCCTTCACGGCTGAGCAGCTCCAGCTGGTGGTCGGGCGCGCATCCCACAGCGTGCTGTCAGCGCGCGCGGGTGTGGTACAGGTCAAGGACATGGCGAGCCCGCTCGTTTCCGAGGCGGGCATGGGCTCGCTCATCGGCATCTCCCCGGCATTTTTGCGAGCGGTGGACCTTGCGAGGAAAGTAGCCAGGACAAACGCGTCGGTGATGATCAGCGGGGAGAGCGGGACCGGAAAGGAAGGGATCGCCCAGCTGATCCACAAGCAGAGTCGCCGGCACGGAAAGCGTTTTGTCGCGATCAACTGCGCCGCGTTACCGGCAGCTCTGCTCGAATCCGAAATGTTCGGCCACAAGAAGGGATCCTTCACCGGAGCGGATAGGGACAAGGCTGGGCTACTCGAGGTGGCGCACAACGGCACCCTGTTCCTGGATGAGCTGACCGAAATGCCGGCCGCGCTACAGGCAAAGCTGCTTCGCGTGATCCAGGACGGCGTTGTGCGGCGGGTCGGTAGTGAGCAGGAGGACGCGACCGTGGATGTACGCTTCCTGTCAGCGACCAACCGCGACCCGAATGAGGCCGTTCGGACGCATGTGCTGCGAGACGATCTTTTCTACCGTCTTCGCGTAGTTCCGCTGCACTTGCCGCCACTGCGAGAGCGGCCGGAAGACATTCCGCTTCTGGCCAATCATTTCCTGCTGCAGTACTGGAAGCGTCACCGGGCACCTGACGGCGACGCACCCACATTATCCTCGGCGGCGCTCGACCTTCTGACTTCGCTGACCTGGCCCGGCAACGTTCGCGAGCTGCAAAATCTCATGGAACACCTGGCCGTTTTGGCCGACGCCGGGTCGCTGATTCAGGCTGATGATCTTCCAGCTCGGGGCGACGGCTTGGAGGCCGGAGTCGCAACGCGCGGCTGGCCGGCGCACCTGATGTCGAAGTCGTATCACTCCGCCAAGGACGCCGTGCTGACGCACTTCGAGCGAGAGTACCTGACGACTCTGGTCGCGCGCGCGGACCGGAACATGTCCAAGGCCGCGAGACTGGCCGGGATCGACAGGACGACGTTGTATCGTCTGCTCGAGAAGCACCATGGTCCCGACGGGAGCGACGGCGAGGGCAAGAAGCCCCGCGACGGCGTGGGAGCGTATCGACTCCCAGTCGGAGACTCGTCAATTCCGGGTAGTCGCCGAGCTTCGCAAGCGGACTAACTGTGCCGGAGCGGCGGATAGGGCTGGATACTGACTGCATCGCCGGCTCTCAACTCGGTGCACTGATACTTACGCTGTGGGGACGAGGTCAAGCGAGTTGGCCATCGCCAGGCTTAGCTGAGTCAAGTAGCCTACTACGGACGAGAGCCCAGCAGTGTCCGCGGCAGACGAGGGGTCGACCAGCCCTCGCGCGAGTCGCGGCCAGAGAAAGCTGCGTCGAACAAGCTCGGGGGCAAGAGTGCGCACTCCCTGTGCCATATCGATGATTGTCCGGCGCTCGTAGCCACTGTTGCGCGAACGTGTATACTTTTTTTCCGCATAAGGAATGTCCGCGAACTCGGGGTAGGCCCGGCGGATCGCGACGTCGTGAAAGGACCCTCCAGCATCTGACTGCATGATCGCTGGAGGCAGAGAAGCTAAAAAATTCCAGAGGTCGGTATCGAGGTACGGACACCAGACTCGCGCGTAAGCACCGAAGAACGCGGTTGGTGGTATGGATGTTACGCGGCGGGTGCGATTGAAGAAAAAGTACGACGCGAGTGGGTTTGGGGCCTCGCTGTGCACCTCCAGCTCACGCGTGAGACGTTCGATGGCGACGTCCCGGGAGAAGCGCTCATACCAGATCTTTGGAAGAACGGAGGGTAGGTAACCTTCGTCTGCCGATAAAGTCTCCGCCAGCTCTCGCAAACGTCCCTGGTCGAATAAGCCCTGACGTAGCGGCGTCTTGAGAAAAGGAGTAGACAACACGTCTCCGCCGACTCCTTCAAAGACCGTCGCCCGGCTTCCAGAACTGGTTGCTTCCCGGAGATATCGCACGAGCGGTTCAAACCACCAGTGCTCCGTCGTGCAGAAATGTGCCGCCGGTATTGACTCTACTTGGGCCTGCCAACGCGCATCCGGAAGCGGAACGGTAACGTGGCGCACACCGGCTCGCGCGGCGAGAAGGCGCGCAGTCTCAACATCGGGCACCGTGTAGCCGCCGGGGCTGCCGATGCTGATCGCAACATCAGGACGGCGGTTGGTCCGACACAGTTCCAGGAAAATATGGCGCGAGTCGCGGCCGCCGCTGAGCGGAACGGCGAGCGTACCGTCGGTGTCGCGCCGGCGCACAGATTCCGCGAAACGGTCGATGTACTCGTCCACGGCCGAGTTGTACGATCCCGTGTATGCTTGAACACAGGGGCGATGAGCGTCCACCGCGAGACGGCCTTGCTCCCACGTCAGCACTCCGCCGGGCGGAAGTACTCGAACAGCCTCGAATGGCGTGTCCTCGCCAATGAAAAAACCAGCGCGCAGAAAGACCGCAACCGCCGCCGCGTCCATGCTGGCTGGAGCGCCCGCCTCAAGTAGCGCGGCAAGCGACGGCGAAACCATGATTCCGCCGCGTGAAGCACAATAGAACAGATTGAAGAAACCGTACCGATCCGTGCGCGCGACGAGGCGCTGCCCATCCCATGACCAGGAGCACGACGGGTCGGACGACGCCTCGCTGCTATGGGGTTCCGTCACCGTTCCGAAGTGCGCCTGTGCCGGTCCCGTAGTGCTAATCGTGTCTGCCGAAACGCGTAGCGTCAGCACCGGCCAGCTAGCAAACGCGTTCGTCAAGCCGGGGAAGATTTTAGCGTTGCGAACATGCTGAACAGAACTCGCAAGCGGTCACGGTGGAGGACTACCATTGATCCGCAGTACCCGACGGCGCCAGCCGCAGTCGAGGCCATGAGTCGTTGCCAGCCAGGTGTTCCGCTCGGCACGAGGGTGTGGACGGCAAACACCGCGACGGCCATCACTGCGGAGCTGCTGAGAGCCGGCCACAGCGGCTTCGCAAAGAACTGTCGGAAGGTCATGCCGAGAGAATTCAGCGCACGGTCGACCAGGCGGTAAGCGATCAGCGGATGCACCAGGATCCACCCCGTTGCAATTCCGGTGAGTCCCCACCTACTCGCGATCAGGAACGTTACCGGAAGGAGAACCGCACCGACCATCATGTTGTGCGCTGCGAACCGCTCCTCGCCCCGAATCGTTAGCACCTGTGCGAGCACGGGCAGTATGACCCGGAAGCACGCGTACAAACTGAGCAGGCGAAGCGGAGTGATGATGAACGCCCACTTAGCCCCGAGTACCACACTGACGAAGTCAGGGGCGACGAGGGCGAGGCCTATGAAGAGTGGGAAAGTGGCACCCGCAACCGCCTCGGTCGTGCTGGCGACGTAGCGCGCAGTGGCGGCTTGGTCGTGCTGCACTGCCGAGAGGATAGACGGAGTCACCTGCAGGATTACGCTTCCAATCTTGTCGATTGGCGTGTTGGCGAGCGTCCACGCCATTGTATAGCCACCGAGAGCTTGCTCCCCGAGCATGCGGCCGGCGACGAGGAAGTCAGAATTGGAATACGTGAACCACGCGATCCGCTGAAGGATGATGTCCTTGCTGAAGATGACTGCCCGGCGGACCTCGCCCCACACAGGCCGCGCGAAACCGACCCAGTGGAACGTGAGTGCGAGTCCCGCGGTGATCGCGGCACTCACTATTGAGGCTATCACGAGCGTCCAGTAGCGGAATCCCGCGAGGGCCATGACTACGGAGAGGCCTGCCAACACTATCGACTGCATTCCCTCGAAGGCCGCGATACGCCGAAAGCGCATGTCACGCTGAAGGAGCGCCCACGGCACCGTTCTGAATGACCCGATCAGAAATGTGGAGCTGAGTGCGATGACCACGGGGCCGACTGCCGGTGAGCGAAAGAACTGCGCGACCCAGTGCGACAGGGCGGCGGAGACCGCAAATCCGATCAAACCGAAGCCAACCGAGATTGTATTGATCTGCCTCAGTTGTGCGGCAGTGAGCGTTCGGAGTACAACCACGGCAGAGCCGATTCCGAACTCACTTACGATGGTGAGCAGACCGAGGTAGAGCGAGGCGGCGCCAACGACGCCGTAATCGTTCG
>JBBSHV010000140.1:0-7109 GCA_038232435.1 Gemmatimonadales bacterium
CGGCTCGTTGGTTGTCATCCAGCGCATTGGCGCTCCAGCCAATCGTTCGCCTGCCGTCAAGAGGGTCAGCGTTGAGATCAAAAAAGCTGCTGGAGAAGGTGCCTGACCCGCCGGTGGTGAGGGTCAGCCGTCGAGGCGAGATCACCAGGTTTCCGAGCGCGCACGACTTGTACGAATGGACCAACGCCGTCTGGATGCGGGACCGGCTTGGTTCCTGCTCGAGGTAGCCGCGAATGAGCTCATGGATGCGCACGGACCACCTGATGCGCAGAGCGCCGGCGAGTCCAGGGATGGAGCCCAACTGATGCCAGCGGCCTGGCTCGGCGTCCGCGGAGTCGCTGAAGGGTGTCTGTACCTGAGTGAAATGGTTCTTTCCCAGAATCAGAATCGCATCGTGTGCCACAACGATGCCTGACAGGTGGCGCGCGCTGATGGGCCAGTTCTCGCTCGTGGGTGCAGCTAATGACACCGCTCCGATGCAGGTGGTGTCGGTTGCGGGGCTGTAGCGTCCCTTCCGCCGCAGGATGTCCACGCCCTGCTGGACCATCAAGTTCCCCTGCGAGTGCGGTACGAAGACGACATGCCGTCCCGCGTCTCTCAGGCGCGACGTAATTGCGGCGACACTATCAGCATCGGCCGGATGTGACAAGGTCGACCTGTTGAGAATATTGCTGAGCTGCGTCCCCGCTTCGGCGAAGTCCGCGAGAATTGCCAGTGCGTGCGCGAGCCCGTTCGGCCCCAAACTCCCCTTGTCGCACTGGCCCAGATAGATCGGTAGCGCATTAACGCCAAGTCCGTCACTGTGTCTGGCTAGATCGAGCACGCAGTTATCGCTCGGGTCGTCCGTGGTGCGGTTGGCGGTACTGTTGTAGATGAGCCGCACCTCGAACGGGACTTCGACAGTCCAGGTGCTTGCGTTTGCCATGAGCGCGACGCTGCCGGCGTTTAACAGTGCACCGAACGGCGTTGTGAGGACACCGTTTACATATGCGATCGTGAGCGGCTCGTAGCCACTGCGCGAGGTGATTCCCGCACCGACGCCAACCACGTCCGCGACGCGCACGTCAGGGCTTGGACGCAGGCTGAGATGCGCGGTTTTACCGGGTAAGATATTGTCCGAGATCATGTCGCCGCCGCCCGATGGCGGTGGCGCGATCACGCGATTTTCCACTCCTCGGCCGCTCCCAGCGAGAAAGGTATGTCCCGCGAGGGCCAGGTCGAGCGAGCGTAAGGCAGCGGGGTCCGCCGCGCCGAGGATACGTTCAGCGCGCGCGAGTCGCGCGGAGATGTTGGCGGTGTCGGTAATAGCGGCGATCCTGTCCAGAAAGCGCTGTGCGGACTGCGCCGGCGTTGTGGAGCGAAGCAACGCACGTCCCTCTGTCAGTATCCATTCGTCGCCGGGCGCGACGGACGCTATGCGATCCGCTGACACGACCAGCACGTGAGGCTGATTCATGGTGATTTTGCCGCGTGGCGGAAGATATTCCTGATCTACTGTCACGAGGACGTTGGAGTAGCCGGAGTCGGCCTCAAAATTGTATGGCACCCGCTCTCCGTGCCGGTATGCGGTAGCACCGGATGCGGGGAATCCATGCACGCCCTGATCGTAGAGTACGGTGAGCAACTTGGCCGGCGTAAAGATCTGAAACCGGACGTTAAGCGGGCGTTGCACAGTGACGAAAGCGAACCGCGCGGTGTCGCCAGTTGGTGGCCGGTATCTGGCCGGCACGATCTTCATATCCGTGTAGCCGACGGTGGTATCGCCGAGCGTCACGCTGATGCGGTAAGCAGTGACCGTGTCGGGGCTCGGGAGATTCCACGTGACTGTGTACGCCTTGTCCATTAGTAGCACGCGCTGTGGATAGGCTGCATTTGCTGTATCTGCCGCGCCGGAATCGGAAATGAAGCGGGCCAGCGTATCGGCGCCACAGCGGTCGCCAGCAAGTTTGCAGATGACGACCGAGGGAGCGACGGTTGTATCCAGCTCACCTTTGGGTGTGTGTGGCGGACCCAGTGGCGGGAGAAATACGAGTTCGGGTGCGGCCGAATCGCCGGGTGCGTTGATTTGGGATGAAGCCTTCGTGCCGTCCTGAGTGGGCGGCTGATTGCGCGGCGCGGTGGGCGTGTCTCGACACGCGCCTTCCGCAACCAACACTGCGATCACTGCGACGACGGCGAGGCGCGGAACGAACGCGCGGTACTGGGGCATAGTCAGCTCCTGAGGGTTGGGCCGCCAGTGTACGCCGAGTTGTGGTAGGTGAGGCGGAGCGGGACCGCGCGCGCTTCATCACCTCGTTGCCAACTGTTTAGCATGGCGCTGGTAGCTCGTAGCGCGTCCCGCGGCCGCGCCTAACGGCGGCGGCGTTACGTCCAAGGCAGTATCTTTCGCACATGCCAGAGCGCATTCGCACCCGGTTCCTGGTGGTCGGGAGCGGCGTTGCAGGATTACATACAGCGTGGAGAGGGGCTGCTTCGGGCGATGTAACCGTGCTCACGAAGCGCACCTTGTTCGACAGTGCAACCGCCTACGCGCAGGGTGGAATTGCCGCGGCTCTGGGCGCGGGAGACTCGCCGGAGCTGCACCGGCGCGACACGTTGGCCGCCGGTGCAGCGTTATGCGACGCGGCTGCCGTGGAAGTTCTGGTGGAGGAAGGACCAGCGCGCGTGCTCGAGCTTGTCACGGCCGGCGCCCACTTTGATCGCGATCTCAAGGGGAAGCTCATGCTCGGCCGCGAGGCCGCGCACTCCCGGCGCCGGATCGTGCATGCGCAAGGTGATCAGACGGGCGCCGAGGTGGCGCGCACGCTGATCGAGCGTGTGCGTGAGACGCGCAACATTCGCGTATCGGAGAAGACGCGCGTGCTCGATTTGATCATCGAGCACGGTGAGTGTGTGGGCGTGCGCGCGACAGTTGCGGGGCAGCCGACGGAGTTCATCGCGGATGTGACAGTGCTGGCCACGGGCGGGTGCGGGCAGGTGTATCGGTACACGACCAATCCGGTGGTTGCCACGGGTGATGGCTACGCCATTGCGCATCGGGCGGGAGTGAAGCTGGCTGACATGGAGTTCGTGCAGTTTCATCCGACGGCACTGGACACGCCGGAGAATCCACTCGCGCTCATATCGGAAGCGGTTCGCGGCGAGGGCGCGGTGTTGGTGAACGACCGCGGCGAGCGATTCATGGTGAAGCTGCACAAGTCGGCGGAGCTAGCGCCGCGCGATGTGGTGGCGCGCGCAATCTTCCGGCAGCAGCGCGCGGGACATGGCGTGTTCCTGGATGCACGACGGCTGGACCGGCCATTTATGGAGCGCTTCCCAGGGATATATGCACTGTGTCGCGCGCGGGGTATCAATCCGTTGACGGATTTGATTCCTGTGACGCCGGCTGCGCACTACATGATGGGTGGAATCGTTACCGATCTTGCGGGACGCGCGAGCACACGAAGGCTTTATGCGTGCGGTGAGGTGGCGCGCACGGGAGTGCACGGCGCCAACCGACTGGCGTCAAACTCGTTGCTGGAGGGGCTCGTATTCGCGGAGCGTGTCGCACTCGACATGATCGATATCGAGCCGCTTGCTGGTGATCCCGAGACTGGCGACTGGACGGCCCCATTGCTGATCGACCGCGGTGCGGCACAGGTCGCGGCTGATGATATTCGGCGGGTAGTGTGGGAGAAGGCCGGCATCGACCGAACGGCCGACGGCTTGCGAGAATGTCTTGAGACGTTGAGCGCGATCGCAACGCGTCTGCCTGCCGGTGCCACCGAAGAAGCGAACATGATCGACACGTCCAAGCTGATTGCTGAAGCAGCGCTGATGCGCCAGGAAAGTCGCGGCGGGCACTACAGGAGCGACTTCCCGAGGCCCAAGCGAAAGTGGCGGGACCGACACATTGAATGGTAGGGAGATGCTCGAAACGATAGACAATCCGGACGCGATAGCCGCGCTGCAGGACCGCATCAAGTCGCTCGCTCGGGAGCGGAACGCGGTGATTCTGGCGCACAACTACGAGCGGCCCGAGGTTCAGGATGTGGCTGATTTCGTTGGAGATTCGCTCGGCCTGAGTCGCGAGGCCGCGAGTACGTCTGCACAAGTGATAGTCTTTTGCGGTGTGCACTTCATGGCGGAGACGGCGGCGATATTGTCACCGGGAAAGACGGTTTTGCTTCCAGACATGGCGGCCGGGTGCTCGTTGGCGTCCACGATTGACGCGGCGCAACTTCGCGAGTGGAAGGCCGAGCATCCGGGTGCCGTGGTCGTGAGCTATGTGAACACAACGGCGGAGGTGAAGGCGGAGACGGACTACTGCTGCACGTCGGGAAACGCTGTGGATATCGTTAACTCCATCGCCCCGGATCGCGAGGTTCTCTTTCTCCCCGATATGTTCCTCGGCGCGCACGTGCGTCGTGTCACGGGACGGGAGAACATCCATGTATGGATGGGCGAATGCCACGTGCACGCGGGAATCGATCCGGAGCACATCACATTGCAGCGCGCGCTGCATCCCGGTGCAGAGTTCCTGATTCACCCCGAGTGTGGCTGCGCTACCAGCGCGGTGGAGGCGGTGTCGGCCGGCGCGATTGATCCGGTGGGAGTGCAGATACTTTCGACCGAGGGGATGATCAAGCGGCCGTCGATCTCGGATGCGGATGAGTTTATCGTCGCGACGGAAGTCGGGATTCTACACCGGTTGCGGCGTGAGAATCCGACCAAGCGGTTCATTCCGGCCAACGAGCGCGCGGTGTGCGCGTACATGAAAGTCACAACGCTTCCCAAGGTGCTGCGATCTCTGGAGAACATGCAGTACCCAATCACTGTAGCGCCCGAGATAGCGGCGCGCGCACGTCTTGCCATCGAACGAATGGTGGCGATAGGTGGTGGCAACACCACGCCGCTGTCTCTGGATCCAGCGACTGCCGAGGATCCGGGTGAATGAGTGATCACAATGGCCATGAGCGTCATGATGAGGAGCTGATGCAGCCGAGCGCCGCGCAACTGGCGGAGCGTGGGTTCACTCCGGATGGTCCAGTTGCTCTGCCGCTGACCGATGCGGAGCGCCAACGATTGGTGCACGACGCACTGGAAGAGGACAGGGCAGACAATGATATAACTACGCTCGCCACGATCCTGCCTGAAACGCAGGCGCGCGCCGTACTGGTGGCGCGTCGTCCGGGCGTGGTGTGTGGCACCGGGCTGGCGATCGAGGCGTTTCGACAGCGCGACAACTCGGTCGCGATCCGTGTTGATGCCCCGGATGGAAGACACGTGGACCGCGGTAGCACCATTCTCTCCCTCACGGGTGCGGCATCCGCCATGTTGAGCGCCGAGCGTGTGGCGCTCAACTTCATGCAGAGACTGTCGGGGATCGCGACGCTCACCGCACAGTATGTGAATGCGGTACGTGCGACGGGCGCCGTCATTCTCGACACACGAAAGACGACACCCGGCTGGCGCAAGCTGGAGAAGTACGCCGTGCGTTGCGGCGGTGGAATGAACCATCGAGCCGACCTGGGTCATGCGGTGTTGATCAAGGACAATCACCTCGCTGCCGTGGATCACAATGTCGGGTTGGCCGTGCAGCGCGCGAGGGCGGTTGCACCGCGTGGAACGCGTGTGGAAGTGGAGTGCGAGGATCTGGATGACGTAGCGGCTGCGCTGAGGGCGGGTGCGGACATCATCATGCTCGACAACATGGGATTGCACGACATGCGCGAGGCGGTGCGGACGATCGGCGGGCGCGCGGTGGTGGAGGCGTCGGGCGGGGTGAATCTGCAGACCGTGTGTGGCATCGCACAAACCGGCGTGGACTGGATCTCGGTGGGCGCATTGACGCACTCGCCGCCTTCGCTGGATCTGGCACTGGATTTCGACGAGTGAGCGATGGTGCGGGGACGATCTGGACGATTGGTCATTCCACGCACCCGATGGACGAATTTGTTGGCATCCTGAGCAGCCACGGGATCACGCGTGTCGCCGACGTGCGACGCTTCGCCGGATCCAGGAAGTATCCGCACTTCAGTCCCGACGCGATGGCCCGCGTACTGGGTGAGGCGGGGATCGGTTACACATCCATGCCCGCGCTGGGCGGACGTCGCAAGCCACTCCCGGATTCACCGCACTCGGCCTGGCGCAACGAAGCGTTTCGCGGTTACGCCGATTACATGGACACGCCCGAATTCGTGGCCGCGGCGGCGGAGCTGATGGTACTCGCGCATGCGGATCGGGTGGCGATGATGTGCGCGGAAGGAGTGTGGTGGCGTTGCCATCGATCGATGATCTCGGATTACTTCAAGGCGCGTGGGTGGACGGTGCTGCACATCCTTGGTCCGGCGGCGCCCAAGGAGCATCCGTACACGCCGGTGGCGCGGCTGGTCGACGGTGAGCTGACGTACTGAATGCGACGCTATGTGCGCGCTGCTTTTCTGGGCGCTGGTTTCGGAGCGCTCGCGGGGATCGGTTGGGCCGTGGTCATGCTAATCACACTGGGTGGGGGCCTGCCGGACATACACAAACCGGGCTTTGGGTTCGTAGTTCCCTTTCTCGTTCTCCTCTTCCTGTGTGGAATGGTGAGCGGCGCATTGTTCGGGGCAGCCACTGGTTTGATTCGCGAGGCAACGAAACCGAAGTCTACAGATCGGGACGGAGCTCCTCCGCACCGTTGAGGTAGACGTGGCGAACTGTCGCATCGCATGGCACTTCGAGATGGAGCAGAACGCGCACGACACGTACCATAGCGCCGGGGACGGGGATCTCCACACTGCACAACATGGCGGTGTCGCTCCAGCCGAGGTCGCGTGCGGCACGCGCGGGAAATTCGCTCTTGAGGTCCGGTGTGACGGTGAAGAATGCGCTGACGACCTGAGCGGATGTCGCGCAGTTTCGGTCGAGTAACTCGCTCAGAAGTTCGCGCGTGACAGTCCGGATCAGATCGGACTCGTCGCGATCAACCCGAGTCGCTCCGCGCACGCCGCGTATGCGCGTAGCGCTCATGTGATGCTCATCGGCTACTTATTCAGCGGATGATCGGGTCGGGCATGGCGTAGCGTCCGGCGGTTCGCACTGCGCTTGCAATGGAACGGCGCGCGTTATCGAGATCGTCTTCTCGGCCA
>JBBSHV010000141.1:0-7079 GCA_038232435.1 Gemmatimonadales bacterium
CCAATCACGAGCGCGGCCGTGGTAACGATCTCAAAATAGATGAGCGAGCGGACGGCGAGCTTGCCCACTCGCGACATGTCGTCGCCGTGGCCCGCGATCCCGACCACCAGCGTGCTGAAGATCAGCGGCACGATCAAGGACTTGATCATCCGCAAAAAGATCGTCGACAGCGGGTTGAGATTCTGCGAGAAGTTGGGGAAAAAGATTCCGAGCGCGATGCCCACCGCGGCGGCGATCAGTATCCACTGCGTCAGAGACACGCGGCGAAGGGATGTCAGCATCGGTTATTCAGCATCGGTTATCGAGAGAGTCTGATTTAAAAGTTTCAAGGAGCCGCGTTGGCGCGTCGCAGCACGGAGTGCCGAATTCCGTAAACGAAATACAGCGCCAACCCGATGACAAGCCATATTCCAAACCGCTCCCACGCTGTCCGCGGAAGCCCGAACATGATGTACACACACGCGCCCGCGCCCGCGAGCGAGACCACCCATACGAACGGCACGCGGAATGGACGAGGGCGATCCGGATCCTTGTACCGGAGCACCAGCACACCGATGCAGACGATCGCAAACGCGGCAAGGGTCCCGATGTTGGTGAGATCGTAGATCTCGTTCTCGTCGGCGAACAGCGCTCCGACGCCGACGATGAGCCCCGTGAGCACCGTCGTTACGTATGGTGTTCTGTACTTGTGATGAACCTTTGATGCCCACTTGGGAAGCAATCCGTCACGCGCCATCGCGAAGAAGATACGTGGCTGGCCGTACTGAAACACCAGCAGTACCGCCGTGAGCGAGACTACCGCGCCGAACGACACGATCCAGCTCACTTGCTGCAATCCCGCAACCTGGAGCGCTCTGGCGAGCGGATCCGCGGCCTTGAGCTGCTGATACGGAACGATACCCGTGGCAACCGCGCCGACTATGACGTAGATCAACGTGCATATCGCCAATCCGCCCAGAATTCCGATCGGCATGTTTCGCTGCGGATTCTTCGTCTCCTCGGCCGCTGTCGAGATCGCGTCGAAGCCGATGTACGCGAAGAAAACAATCGCTGCGCCCTGATGGATTCCCTTCCAACCGTTGGGTGCGAACGGGACGTAGTTGGCCGGGTTGATGTGCATGACGCCAACCGCAACGAAAAGCGTCAGTACCAGCAGCTTCACCACCACCATGATGTTGTTTGCGCGGATGCTCTCGCGAACACCGATGTAGAGCAGCGCCGTTACAAGCATGACGATGACGAACGCCGGGACGTTGAGCAGGAGGGGTATCCCGGCGACCCGAGGCGCGCTCTGCAACAGTCCGTGAATGGCCGGATCAGAGCTCAACAGCGCGGACCTGTAGCCGTGAGTCAGATACTCCGGCAGATGCACGCCAAAGCCCGTTAACATGGACGCGAAGTATCCACTCCATGCTACCGCGACGGCGACGTTACCCACCGCGTACTCGAGGATGAGATCCCAGCCGATGATCCAAGCGATCATCTCTCCGAGCGTGGCGTACGAATACGCGTACGCGCTCCCCGCCTGCGGAATCATGCTGGACAGCTCCGCGTAGCATAGCGCCGCGAGGCCGCAGACCAATCCCAGCAGGATGAACGACAGGATGAGCGCCGGACCCGCGCCATAGCGCACAACCACGCCCGAGGGGAGTATCTCCCCAGCGGCCGCGGTGCCAATGGATGAAAAGATTCCGGCCCCGATCACGGCGCCGATCGCCAACATGATCAGATCGCCGGCACCCATTGAGCGCTTGAGTGCGTTCGGGTGCCCTTCCTCAGCTATGAGATCGCCGATCGGCTTCCGTGCAAACAGTGCGTTCATCTAGATAAAAAGCGGTGCAAGTACAAGTGTGATTGTGCTCAGCAGCTTCACCAATACGTGCAGCGACGGACCGGCCGTATCCTTGAATGGATCGCCGACCGTGTCACCGACAACCGCCGCCTTGTGTGCGTCCGAGCGCTTACCGCCGTACGCGCCGGTCTCGATGTACTTCTTGGCGTTGTCCCATGCGCCACCGCCGTTGTTCAGAAATCCGGCCATGAGAATGCCTGCGATCGTTCCAACCATGAGGAACGCCGCGACGGCCTCCGCACCGATGCCGAACTGCTTGAAGATCAATCCGACCGCGATCGGAAAGAGAACCACCAGCGCGCCCGGGAGAACCATCGCCTTTAGCGCGCCGACGGTCACGATATCCACCGCGCGACCGTAGTCCGGCAACTCGGTGCCGAGCATGATGCCTGGACGCTCGCGGAACTGACGCCGCACTTCGGTGATCACCGACGACGCAGCTTTGCGCACCGCCGTCAACGCCAGCGACGAGAACCAGAACACCAGCATGGCGCCCAGCAGTCCGGCCACAAAGATCTGCGGCCGCGCGAGGTTCACCTCCACCGGAACCCCACGATAATTGCGTACCTCGTCCAGATACGCCGAGAAGAGAAGAAAGGCAGCGAGCGCGGCGGAGCCAATCGCGTAGCCCTTCGTCAGAGCCTTAGTGGTGTTGCCGACAGAGTCCAGACGATCGGTGATGTTGCGGATTTCTTCGGGCTGCTTGGACATCTCCACGATGCCGCCGGCGTTGTCGGTGATGGGACCGAAAACGTCCATCGCCAGGATGTAGCCCACGGTTCCCAACATTCCCATTGTTGCGACAGCGGTGCCGAACAGCCCCGCCCCTTCGATGCCTGTCCCCAATCCCAGGTAGTAGCTGGAGACGATAGCGATAGAGATGGTGATCACGGGCATCACCGTCGACTCCATGCCCACCGCGAGACCGGCAATGATGTTCGTCGCGGGACCAGTCTGGCTCGCCTCAGCAATGCTCAGCACGGGGCGATATCTGTACTCGGTGTAGTACTGCGTGATGAACACGAAGGCGATGGACGTCGCGATTCCGATCAGGCCGCAGATGAAGAAGTGCCACCAGGCGTCGGGGTAGGCGACCGGGTTGAGCAGCCAACGTGTTGCGAAAAAGAAGATGACGACGACGAGCGCGGAGGTGAGATAGTATCCGCGATTGAGCGCCTGCAGCGGGTCGCCATCTTCACGCGTGCGTACCACCATCACGCCCGCGATCGAGGCGAGCAGACCAAGGCCACCGACAACGAGTGGGAAGAGGATGCCCGCGATGCCGAATTGACGGAACAGAATCACTCCCAGAATCATCGCGCCGATGTTCTCGGCCGCCGTGCTCTCAAAAAGATCGGCGCCGCGACCGGCGCAATCACCGACGTTGTCGCCGACCAGATCGGCGATGACCGCGGGGTTGCGCGGATCATCTTCCGGGATTCCAGCCTCGACCTTTCCAACCAGATCCGCGCCCACGTCCGCGGCCTTGGTATAGATGCCCCCGCCCAACTGCGCGAACAGCGCCACGAAGGACGCCCCGAAACCGTAGCCAACGATGAGATACGGAATTCGCTGCGCCCATTCATTGAGTGGAAGTCCGGGCGGTACGAAGTTGTTGATGATCGCGAAGAGCCCGCCGACACCGGCCAAACTCATCGCGACAGTGAACAGCCCCGATACCGCGCCCGCACGAAGCGCCGTCTGCAGCGCACCGTTGAGTGAAGTCGTCGCGGCGGCCGCGACACGGATGTTGGCGCGGATCGCGATCCACATCCCCATGTAGCCCGCGATGCCGGAGCTCAACGCGCCGAGCAGGAAGGAGAAGGTGATGTACAGCGCGAGCACCTTTGCGTTGTTCACCGGATCATTGGCTAGTCCGGCGCGGAAGAATCCGTAGCCAACGCCCAGCACCACCGCAACAACGATGGCGAGCATCGCGATCGTCTTGTACTGTCGCGCCAGGTACGCTTCAGCGCCTTCCTGAATGGCGTCCGATATCTTCTGCATTTCGGCGTTGCCACGGCTGCGCGCCAGCACCCAACGAGCGAGCCAGGCGGCAAAGAGGAGCGCGATTGCGCTGCAGCCGAGGACGATCCACAACAACAAACTCTGCGAAACGGTCATGAACGGTCAGTATCGAGGATAGAGAGACGTACTGCGGGAAGAATCACGAGGTCCTGCTTGCGGCGCCGCCCGCGGCGCCGCGCCAGAGGTAATACACAGGAAGGCCCAGCAGCACGATCACGAGCCCGGAGATCGCCTGGAGCTGGGTTCCTGGAGCGAGCACGAGAATGACCGCGACGGATGCTGCAAGCAGGATGTAGACCGCCGGGAGCACCGGATAACCGATGGCGCGGTAAGGGCGTTCGGCGTCGGGCCGCTTGGCGCGCAGAACGAAGAGCCCAATTGTGGTAAAGACGTAGAATAGCAGCGCCGCAAAAATCACGTAATTGAGCAGTTGCCCGTACGTGCCGGTCAGGCACAGTATGCTAGTCCAGATCGCCTGCACGATCAACCCGAACGCCGGCACTTCGCGCGCGTTCAGCTCACCGGCCTTGCGGAAGAACAGACCGTCGCGCGCCATGGCCCAGTATACGCGCGCGCCGGCGAGAATTAGTCCGTTGTTGCAGCCAAAAGTAGATATGAGGATCGCGACCGCCATGATCGTCGTCCCCATCGGGCCGAAGATCACCTCGGCAGCCGCCGTCGCCACTCGGTCCTGCGTCGCATGCTGGATTCCACGCGCCAGCACCGTCGCGCCCCCTTCGATGCCGTGCAGCGGGAGAACGTTGAGGTACGATACGTTCGCGAGGATGTACAGCAGCGTCACGAGCCCCGTACCAATCGCGAGCGCCAGCGGCAGGTTCCGCTTCGGATTCTTCACCTCGGCCGCAGCGAACGTCACGTTATTCCACGCGTCACTCGAGAACAGCGAGCCGACCAGCGCGGCGCCGAACGCGAGTACAAACACGGAGGTGATCGCCGTGGGCGGATTGAACGCTGTGCCGAAGTTGGCGCTCACCGCCGTCGCGTTCCGCCCCACCGTGAGTCCGAGAATGATGAGCAGCGCCAGCGCGCTTGTCTTCACCACAGTGAGCGTCGTCTGCACCAGCTTTCCTTCGCGCACACCGCGCAGGTTCACCCACGTCAAAACCCATACGCTCAGTAGCGCGACAAGCCGCTGAGGCGACAGTCCCATGCCAATCGCGTCGCCCTGCCAAGTGAAGTGCAACTGCGGGAACCAGCCGTAGAGGTCAGGGCTCACCGCCGGAATCAACACACCCAGGAAGCGACCGAACGCCACGGCTACCGCGGCTATCGTCCCCGTCTGGATAACGACGAAGAGCGTCCATCCATAGAGAAAGCCCATGAGGTGTCCCATGGACTCGCGCAGAAACACGTACTGGCCACCCGCTCGCGGAAACATGGACGCGAGCTCGCCGTAGGTAAGTGCACCGAGGAGAGTGATGATCCCGGTGAGGACCCACACCGCAATCAACCAGAATGGGCTGCCGACCTGTCGGGCGATATCGGCCGAGACAATGAAGATTCCCGACCCGATCATGGAGCCGGCGACGAGCATCGTCGCGTCGGTAAGCGTGAGCGCCTTGACGAACTGCGACTCCGCGCCCGGGTCGGCTTCGCCGCTTCCCGTACGTGCTGTTCCCGAGCCGGCTCGGCTGGTATCGTCAATCATCCGCGCCCTCCGGGTCCGGGGTAACAGGCCCACGCGCGCACGTGCATTCATGCATGTGCGCTGAAAATTCGCGGGAATGTAACGTTCAGAACGAGAGGAGGCTAGCCGCGCCCAGTGAGCGACCGGGGAAATGGGCGTCTTTGCGTCGCAAAGTACTTGACAGGCTGAAGTAATCCCACATACTTGGAGAAAACATTCTCCTTCCGGACTCGATTCATGTCGTCGCAACGCCTGGTTCGCCTGTGGCTCGCTGCCCTCACCGTCTCGTCGATCGGCACCTGGATCCTGTACGGCGCCCGGCCAGGAATGAATTTCGTGATATGGACCGGCGCGGCCGCCATTGGGTTGCTCTCCGTCCCCCGCGCCACCGAGCGACGACCACGACAACTGGCGCTTCCCATCTCCTTTGCCGTGCTCCTAGCGGCAGGTGCAGCCGTCACCGCCGACCCGCTGTTCCACACGCTTATCGTCCTCATGGTTGCATCGCTGCTCGGGCTCTCGACCCTGCTGGCCGCGACGTCGCCAGAACCGAGTCAGTACGGACCAGGCTACATCCTGACAGCGCCCTTCAGGGCGTTCGGGCGGACCGTCGCCAGCTGTATCCGGACGTGCGGCGCCACGTTCGGCGCGATCGGAACAGCGCGCCTGCATCCGGTGCTGCGCGGCGCGCTCATCGCAGCACCGGTGGCGATCATCTTCGCCCTCATGTTCGCCAGTGCTGACCCGCTCTTCGCGCGCGGTCGCGACGCCGTTGCGGGCGCGTTTTCGTCGTGGGGGTTCGCTCCGCGTATGACGTTCTGGTCGTTGCTCGCGCTCTTTTTGCTCGGCGCTTACGCGGTCGTGGCAACTGGCAACGGCGTCAAAGTGCGTGACCCGGATGCCGCGGATGCTCGAGTGTGGCCGCAGATACTGGTAACGGAGCGCGTAATTGTACTCGGCGCAGCAGCGGCGGTGTCATGGCTCTTTGTACTGTTCCAGATCGCGTATCTCTTCGGAAACCCCGCCGCGGTAATCGGTTCCGGGATCACATTCGCCGATTATGCGCGACGTGGCTTCGGTGAACTGGCCATCGTCGCGACCATGGCTGTAGGGCTCATAGTCGCCGCGGAGGACATTGCACGCGCGCGCGAAAGCGTCAGCACCGCTGATCCGAGACTCCGCGCAGCAGCGCTCATCCTGCTGGCCGCGGTCGGGGGCGTACTGCTATCGGCAGTGCACCGTGTCACGCTGTACGAGGACGCTTACGGCTACACCACGGCCAGACTGTATGCTCAGGCATATATGGCCATGACTCTCGTAATCCTGCTGCTCGTGTCCAAGGAGGCAATCCGGGAGTTCAACACGCCACGCCTCGCGCGCGGCATTATGGCGGTCGCACTCGCGACGCTGGTGGCACTCACCTATTGGAATGGCGACGCATGGATCGCGCACCGTAACCTCGACCGCTTCGCGAAGACGGGGAGAATCGACGCCGCATATCTCAGCACCGGGCTCTCCCCCAACGCGTATCCAACGCTCGTCAACGCGCTC
>JBBSHV010000142.1:0-6989 GCA_038232435.1 Gemmatimonadales bacterium
CGATTCGTGAAAAGGTGGCGCGCTTCCGCGAAGCGGTTCCCGATGTTGCTATCCGGACCACGTGCATTGTTGGATTTCCGGGCGAAACGGAGAGCGATTTCGAAGAACTGCTCGAGTTCGTCGAGGAAGTTCAGTTCGAGCGCGTCGGTGTGTTTACATTCTCGCCGCAGGAGGGGACGCGCGCCGCCACGCTGGTGGATGACGTTCCAGAAGCGGTGAAGCTCGACCGCATGGAGCGGCTCGCGGACCTACAGCGCTCCATTACCGCCGAGCGGTACGAAGCTCGGCTGGGCCGGCGCGTTCAGGCGCTTGTGGAGCGCGCGGACGAGGAGACCGGGCTCGCCATCGCGCGTCTGCCCTGGCAGGCGGACGACATCGACGGTGTTACGTATCTGGATGAGGTGCTGCCACCGGGCACGCTGGTGGAAGTGGTCCCGCGTCAGGTGCTCGACGACTACGATTTCGAGGCCACAGTAATATCCGTTCTGGACGCGTCTCCTCGTCCAGCGGCGCAAACGATGGGCCGGCAACTGCCGCTGCTTGGAACGACGATCGGGAGTTTCGGAAGATGAGTCTTACGCGTCCTCCAAGCGTGAGATATCTCCTCCTCCTTTTCGCTGTATCCGTCACCGCGTGCGCGGGCTCCGTCAAGCCGCCGCGGCCCGCGCCTGTCCCCGTCTCCGCGCCCAAGTCGCGTACAGCGGCCACACCGCGTCCGGAATCGCCGCCCGGCACTCGGGGCGGCGATGCCACCGCTGCCGCTGCCGACACCGCCGTTGCTCGTCAATTGGCGGACGAGACTGTTACGGTTTTGCCGAGTATCCTCGGTCGCGGCGCGACACCTGCCACTCCACGTGGCTCCGCGAGTTCTCCGGGCTCGCCAGCGACTTCCTCAACTCGCCCGCGTACGGGCGAGCCCGATCAGGCCGTTCGCATCGCGCTCGCGTTGTCACAGCCGTCGGTGCGTATCTCCGCGACGGGCGACTGGTCGCTCTTCGACAGCAAAGCAGAGCGCCCACTCGGCGCCGCGCATTCCGGCGATTGGTACGTGGTGGCTTCGCGGGGCGGCGCACTGACGATGTCTGGCCCGTCGGGTGACCGTGGCTCCCTGCGCGGCGCACTGGTGGCGCGCCCGGCCGGCCCTAACTCGGTCCTCGTCTTTAACGGACATAGGTATCGCGGCGATCTGTTGGTGCTGCCGTCGGGCGGCGGATTGATCGTGGTGAACAGGGTTCCGATTGAGCAATATCTGCGCGGCGTTGTGCCACTCGAAATCGGAGTCGACAGAACTCAGTTTGAATCAGCCGCCGTGCAGGCTCAAGCCATCGCGGCCAGAAGTTACGCGTACACTCGATTGGATGGCTCCCATCCGTACGACATGTCCGCCACGGTCAGCGATCAGGTGTATGGCGGAATGGATGCTGAGCGAGCGGTCGCGGATGACGCCGTGGAAGCGACGCAGCACATGGTTCTGATGTATGCGGGCAGGATCGCGGCCGCGCCGTATCATGCGAACTCCGGCGGCACGACCGCCGCGGCGAGCGAAGTGTGGCGAGCGGCCGATACGCCCTATCTCATTTCAGTGAGCGACCGAATTCCGGGCAGCGACAGGTTCTACTGCCAGGAATCGCCCAAGTTCAACTGGACCCGCACCCTCGATCGCGCCAGTCTCGGTGCCGTTCTCGCCAAATACTTGCCGCAGTACGCGGGTGCACCTCGCAGCGGCGTCGGAACGGTGCGCAGCGTGGTCGAGACCGGGCACACTGCGTCCGGGCGGGTTGCGGGGCTCACGTTCGTAACAGATCGCGGACGCTTTACTGTACGCGGCAACGACATTCGCTTCGTTTTGCGAACTCCGGGCGGCGAGGTGTTGCCGAGCACGCTTTTCTCCTTTGACGCAAGCACGGATAACAGCGGCCACGTCGCGCAGCTGACGATTCGCGGTACCGGCAACGGACACGGCGTGGGCATGGATCAGTGGGGCGCGATCTCCCGTGCGCGGGCGGGGCAGAGTTACACCACGATTTTGCAGACGTACTATCCGGGCACCAACATCGGGCCGGTGCTCTAGCACGTGGCGACAACGGCCCAGCCGATCCGTTTCGGGCTCGTTGGCGTGGGCGCGATCGCGCAACTGGCGCATCTGCCGGTGCTCTCCAAGACGCGCGGCGCCGAGCTCGTCGCGCTGTGCGACAACGATGGTCCCAAGGCGCGCGCTCTAGCCGAGCGGTTCGAGGTGCGGGACGTGTTCACCGACATCGATGATCTTTTCGATTTCGACCAGCTCGACGCGGTGATCATCTCAACCCCCAACCATCTGCATGAGCCACACGTCCTGGCTGCCCTGAAGGCGGGCGTGGACGTTTTGTGTGAGCGGCCCCTGTCGCTCACATCGCGCGGAGTGGAGCGAATTCTGGCCGCGGCGCAGCGCACTGGCCGCAAGGTGGTGGTCGGGAACAATCACCGTTTTCGAGCGGACATCCAGCAGTTGCAGCGCTTCATAAAGGGCGGTGAGCTGGGTGCGCTTACGGGCATCCGCGGCGGCGACCTTCAGTTCCGCGGGGCGCAGAGCGGTTGGCACTATCGCCGCGCCGAGGCTGGTGGCGGCGCCTTCATGGAGCTGGGCTACCCGCTGATGGACCTGGCCCTCTGGTTAGCCGATTTCCCGCAGGCCGTTCGCGTGAGCGCGCACTTCGATCGCGGTCGCGCTGCCTCAGCGGTTGAGGACAGCATGGCGGTCCAGATCGAGTTCGCTGGCGGGGTGCTCTTCACCTGCGACGTGGCGTGGAACTACGTGGGCGAGGAGGATCGCTGGTGGTTCGAGGCTCGTGCGTCCCGCGGCAGCGCCCGCCTGGCGCCGCTCCGGATCGTGAAAGCGTTGAACGGCCGTCCCGCTGATGTGTCGCCGAGTGGAGCGGCTGCGAGGGAGAGCGTGTTCACGCAGAGCTACCGTGCCGAGCTGGCGCACTTCATGGCGCTGTTGAGTGGCGCTTCGCCCTACAAGCCGCCCGCGGATCAGCTTATTGTGCAGCAACTCCTGGAAGCGGTGTATAAGTCCGCTGAGGAAGGGCGCGAAATTCGCCCCTGAGCTAACGCGAGTTAGCGCGAGTTAGCGGGTCGCCCCGGACGGGATGCTGCCGCGCGGCCGTTGCACGATCACTGGAAGGAAAAAGAGATGGCGGTAAGAATCAGGGGCGGTGGAATTATCCCCTCGCGCCGCGAGGCGCTTGTCGCGCTCGCGTCCGCGGGGCTGTTCGCGATTGCGTTCCCTCCGTTCAATCTCATTATCCCCGTATTGGTCTGTCTGGTCCCGGTCGCCGTGCTGGCGGCGCAGTTGGCGGATCATGAGGGACACGCGTGGCAGGCGGCGCGCGCGGGGTTCTGGTTCGGCATCATCGGATATGGCGCCAATGTGTACTGGATCGCGGTCGCGCTTCTGCTGTACACAAAGCTCGCGCTGCTGGGGTACGTGGCGGCCCTGATATGGATCGCACCGTCCGTTGCCCTCGCGTTCACGGCGCTTTTCTTTGCGCGCCGCGTAACGGGTTGGCCGCTAGCCATCCTGCTACCCATAACCTGGGTCGCTTCGGAACTGGTACTCAATTATCTGAGCGATCTGTCATTCCCGTGGCTGCCACTTGGGCTCGGGGTGGCGCACGTACCGGTGCTCGCGCAAGCGGCGGAATTGAGCGGAGTGCGCGGGGTGAGTTTCTGGATCGCGGCGGTCAATGGACTCATAGCGGACGCGTGGCTCTGGCGGCACGATCGCTCCGCCGTGGTGCGTCGTGTGGCGGGAGCGGTGGGCGTGGTCGCGCTCGTTGCCGCATATGGAGCGTGGCGCATGAGCGACATACACCTCACTCCGTTCGCGCGCATCGCGATCGTGCAGCCCAACGTCCCGGAGGAAGCGAAGCTCACTGTGCAGGACCCAACGCTGCACGTGGGCCAGCTTGCTGCGATGACGCGCACGGAGCTTTCGCATGGCACACCGGATTTGGTGGTGTGGCCGGAAACCGCGCTGGATCGATTCCTGTGGCAGTACCCAGCGTGGGTGGACTCGCTCAGGTCCGCGGTGTCCAACAATCCAACGCCGATCCTCACCGGGTTCATGGACTCGGGCAATCCCAACATTCTTCCGTTTCCGTACTTCAACGCGGCGCTGCTCACAGATTCGATCGGGCGCCTGTCGGCGCAGCCTTCGTATCGAAAGCAGTACCTCGTTCCCATAGTCGAGCGCGTGCCCTTCCTGAATCCGGCGTGGTTCCAGGGTGTGGACTACTTCGGTGGATTCGGCCGCGGCGCAAATGAGGCGCCATTCAAGCTCCCCTTCGGCACTGCCGGAGTGATGATCTGCTACGAGTCGATCTTCCCGCAACTGGCGCGGTCGTACGCTCGGCAGGGAGCAAGCGTGCTGGTCAACGTGACGAATGACGCATGGTTCCAACGCAGCAACGCGCCGTACCAGCACTTCGCGCAATTGTCGTTGCGGGCGATCGAGACTCGGCTTCCCATCGTTCGGTCCGCCAACACGGGTATTTCGGGCTATGTCGATCCACTGGGACGTGTGCGCGCCGAGACGCCGATCTTCGTTGCGCGGACGGCGACATACACGATCGAGAGCTCGGGGGTGCGCACGCTGTACACGCGCGTGGGTGATTGGGTGGGTGCGTTGTGTCTCACCGCGACGCTCGCTTTTCTGGTTTCCGCTTGGCGCACGAGACAGCGCGGTGACGCGGAGAATAGCGTATCGGCGCAGTAGCGCATTAGATCGGTACTCCCCATGCGGAACGGCTTCATCGCGCGCGCTAAGTGATCTGTAGCTTACTCCCATGCTCACCGAGCGGCAGCGACTTGGAGTTAGCGGAGAGACAATCGCGGCGCGGTGGCTGGAAGCCCGCGGTTGGACGATACTGGATCGGCGCTTCCGCTCAGGGCACCGCGATTTGGACCTGGTAGTGGCTCGGCCGGAGCCCGACGGAGGCCGCATGATCGCCTTCGTCGAGGTCCGAACTCGGAATTCCGCCGATCTGGGGACGCCCGCCGAGACCGTGCAGTGGCGGAAACAGCAGCAACTGGCCCGATCAGCGCGAGCGTGGCTCTCTATGAACAGACGTTTGGGAGACAACTACCGCTTCGACGTTCTGGGCGTGCTGCTAGAGGGAGAAAGGACCCGAATCCAGTACATTCCAGACGCGTTCTGGCTGCGCTCTTTCGGTTGATTTTCGGTGTGAGACTTCGTATTTTATTCGGGTAAGGTAGAGCACGCGAAAGAGAGCAGTGCGCTTGGGGTTCTTGCCTGGAAACACGAATCCGTAATGCCGCCTCAGGCGTTAATTTACAGTCAGCAAAAGGGACAAGACAAATGGCCGTTTCCACCGTGCAGGACGACAAGAAGAAGGCGTTGAACCTGGCTGTTGCGCAGATCGAGAAGAACTGCGGCAAGGGTTCAATCATGCGCATGGGGTCAGGCACTGCGCGTGTGAAGATTGATGCGATTCCAACCGGTGCGATCAACCTTGACGCCGCGATTGGCGTGGGTGGCATTCCGAGAGGGCGCGTCACGGAGATCTACGGTCCGGAGTCGAGCGGCAAGACGACGCTCTGCTTGCACGTCGTCGCAAATGCGCAGCGGCTAGGCGGTGTTGCGGCTTTCATTGACGCCGAGCACGCGCTGGATATTGAGTATGCCAGTAAGCTGGGCGTGGATGTGGAGAACCTCCTCATCTCGCAGCCGGACACTGGCGAGCAGGCACTCGAGATCTGTGAGATCCTGGTGCGATCCGGTGCTGTGGATGTGATCGTGATCGACTCTGTCGCGGCATTGGTGCCGAAGGCCGAGATCGAGGGCGATATGGGCGAGTCGCACATGGGCCTGCAGGCGCGGTTGATGAGTCAGGCGTTGCGCAAGCTGACTGGCGCGATTGCGCGGTCCAAGACTTCGGTGATCTTCATCAATCAGCTGCGTGAGAAGATTGGCGTGATGTTCGGAAATCCGGAGACGACGACCGGTGGTAAGGCGCTCAAGTTTTACGCTTCGGTCCGTCTGGACATCCGGCGCATTGGGCCGGTGAAGGACAAGGAGGACGTGGTGGGATCGCACGTCCGTGTGAAGGTGGTGAAGAACAAGGTTGCGCCGCCGTTCAAGCAGGCGGAGTTCGACATCATGTATGCGGAAGGAATCAGTCACGCTTCGCTGGTGCTCGACATTGCCGCTGAGAACAACATCATCGACAAGTCAGGTGCCTGGTACAGCTACGGACCGCACCGGATCGGGCAGGGACGTGAGAACGCCAAGCTGTTTCTCAAGGACAATCCGGTTCTGATGAGTGAGGTTGAGGAGAAGGTGAAGGTTTTCCTTGGGATCAGCGGCGTGCCTCTGGCGTCCGACGCACCCGATGAGGCTGAGTCGGAGACGACCGAGGAGGAATAGCCTCCCGTTAAGCAAGCGAGTAAGACGCGAGTCGCCGAGGTAGTGCGGTTTGTAGTAGATGGGGCCCGGAATCCCCGCCTAATGCGAATCGTGCTGCCTCGGCGATTTTCGTTTATACGAGGCAAGTGGACGTTTCACAGGGCGGTATATATGGCTCAGAGTGCGTACAATCGAGCGCTCGACCTGTTGTCTGCGCGTCCATACACCGTGCGCGGGCTACGGCGAAAGCTGATACAGAAGGAGGTGTCGGCGGAGGAAGCCGACGCGGCGATCCAGCGATTGCTGGAGGCCGGGCTGCTGGACGACGAGAAGTACGCGCTGGCGTATGCTCGATCCAAGCTGGTGGGTGCAGGCTCCTCCAAGCGCCGAATCCGCCAGGAGCTTGGGCGTAAGGGCGTCAGCGGCGAGGTTTCGGACCAGGCCGTGGAGCAGGTGATCGTTGACGAGGAGGTGGATACGCGCGCGGTGGTCGAGCGCGTTGCGCGGAAGAAGCTTGCTTCCATGGGCGATCTGGAACCGCTGGTGTTGCGGCGAAGGTTGTACGCCTTTCTCGCCCGCC
>JBBSHV010000143.1:0-6982 GCA_038232435.1 Gemmatimonadales bacterium
AACCGACGTCAACATCCCGGTTCCGGAGCCGGAGACGAACAACCCGAACTTCAAGGGTTGCACCGACCGGAACGCGTAAACGACGGGTCGGTGGCAGGGCTAAATCGCCTTGCCACCGAGTGGTCCCGCGGGGTTGCTCGTGCGCCTGAGCGAACCGCGTCGTAAAAGGGGGGCCCTGTGGTCCCCCTTTTGCCATTTCATTGCCATGACGCCGACCTTCAGTGGTATATGTCACAAACAAAGCTGCCCACAATCCTCGTCGTGGATGACAACCACGACAATGCGGACATCATCTCCCAGTATCTTGGGGCGGTGTACGACTATCCGATCGCCGTCGCGTACGACGGCGACGAGGCGCTGCGTCTGTTCGATGAACAGCGGCCGGCGATCGTGCTTCTGGACGTGATGATGCCCGGTCTGGACGGCTGGGAAGTGTGCCGGGCGATGAAGAGCCACCCGGAGCTGGGCGGCCGGGTGCGGGTAATAATGGTGACGGCACTGGACGACCTTATGGACAAGCGGACGGCACTGCAGACGGGGGCGGACGATTTTCTGGAGAAGCCCATAGATCTATCCAAGCTGGCAGCCGCGGTTCGGCGGAATGCGGCCACTCTCGCCCCAACACCGGCGTGAGTGATTCGCTCTCGACCAAAGCCAGCACACCCAGAGCAGTAGCTTTCGGGGGCCTGGGACGCCGGGCGGGCGACTCCATCGCCGCCGCCGCGGTGGCCCTGCCGGCCAGGGACGCGCGTAATGCGTTGCCGACACTACCGATGGCGATCGATAGCCTGCGCAGCGCCGTGCAGGAGCGCGGCGCGCTGGTGATCCTGTATCTCAACTTCGACCGGTACGCCAAGATCGAGGAGATCTACGGCTGGGAGAAGCTGGACGCGGTGCTGGATACCACCGCACGGGAGCTGTGCCGCAAGCTGGCCGAGACGCCGCTGCGCGCGGCGCGACTGGCGGTCAGTCATGTGAACGATGATGACTTTGTCCTCTTCTACGTGCCGCCGCGCGAGCCGCCGGGCAGGGAAGAGGGCGACGACGGCGACCTGACCGATCCGCTGGTTCAGCGCCTGCACGACTCGATCGCCGACTGTCTGGAGCGGAAGCACGGGCCCGACATAGCTTCGCTGTTCGATCTCTACGTGGGGCGCGCGGTGGTGCAGTACGATCCCAAGGCACGACTTGAACGTGTCGTATACCGCGGCATTCGCGACGCGGCGAGCAACGCGCGAAACGCTGAGCAACGCGAGCGAGCGCGGCTGTTGGACGATCTGCGCGAAACGTTGCGCACGCGGGCCGTGTACGTAGACTACCACCCCATCGTGAACGCGATGGATGGCGCTGTATTCGGATACGAGGCACTTGCGCGTGGCTCCATGCGATCGCTGCGTCGCCCGGAGGTGATGTTCGAAGTGGCGGCCGATGGCGGGCTGATCTGGGAGCTGAGCCGGCTGTGCCGCGAGCGCGCTCTCGAGGGTGCGCGTGAGTTGCTCAAACCGGGCGAGTCGCTATTTCTGAATGTGGATCCGCACGATTTCGCCGATCCGTCCTTCGATGAGGCCGCGCTGGACGCGGCCGAACCCGACCGGGTGGTGATCGAGATCACCGAGCGCACGGCGATCAAGGACTACCCCAAGTTCCGCGAGCGGCTGCGCGCATTTCGGGATCGCGGCTTCCGTTTCGCGGTGGACGACGCGGGGAGCGGCTATGCCGGGCTGGGCTCCATCGCCAATCTGGAGCCGGATTTCATCAAGCTCGACATTTCGCTGATCAACGGCATCGACACCAACTTCATCAAGCAGGATCTGGTGGCCACGCTCGTTCGCTTCGCCGATGATCAGGGTGCGAAGGTCATCGCCGAAGGGGTGGAGTACGAGGCGGAGTACGAGATGGTGAAAGCGCTGGGCGTGCATCTGGTCCAAGGATTCTTTTTACATCGGCCCCAGCAGCTTCCTAACAATCTTGAAGGAACGGTCGGCGGCTCCTAGCTCGCTCGATACGACGAAGCCCATCGCGTCGGACATGGACGTGCGCTGATCGGTGTCGGTGAGCAGCCGGCGCGCGGCGGTGAAGAGTGCATCCGAGTCGTGCGCGGCAATCACGCCGCCCGCGGCCAGCATCAGCTTCGCGTCGCGCGACGCGGCGTGCAGTGGGCCGATGAGTGTTGCAACACGGAACACGGCCGGCTCCACCAGCGAGTGCAGTCCCGCGTCGTGAAAGCCGCCACCGACGTACGCCACCGTAGCGAGTGAGTACAGATCGGCGAGCACGCCAACGCGATCGATGATGATCACGTCCGCCTCGGCAACATCCGGCGAATCCAGCCGGCTCAATCTTGTATCGGCTCCTCGTGCGCCGCCTTTTCGCACGGCGGCCTCGAGGACCGCGACTCGAGCTTCGCCGACCTCGTGTGGCGCGATAATCAACCGTAGCGCGGGAATGGTCTCGCGTAAACGCTCGAAGGCCGGTAGCAGCACCGCTTCGTCTCCGCGCCAGGTGGATCCGGCGACGATAGTTGGCCGGTTGCTCGTCAGCGCGTTGACGATATCCTGGCTGCGTGGTGAAACGTGCGCACGCGTCCATGCCTGGTCGTACCGCGTGTCGCCGGTAACCTGCACACGGTCAGGCTGCGCACCCGCGTGGATCAGGGCGCGCGCATCATCCTCGCTCGCGGCGCCAACGACGTCGAGCGCGCGATACGCCTCACGCGTGAACATGGAGCCCGCACCTGTTGCGCGGCGGGAGCTGTCCGGCATTGACGCGCTGATCAGACCCAGACGCACGCCGCGCCGCGCGCTTTCCGCAACGAGCTCGGGCCACACATCACTCTTGGTGAAAACGAGCGCCGAGGGTGCGAGAACATCGAGGGCCACGCGTACCGCGTGTCGGGAATCGAACGGGATGTAGTCCGCGAAGTCGAACAACGTACCATGGCCCATCGCTGCCGCGCTGGGCGAGAAGAAAGTCAACGCGATCTGGACCCGCGGAAGCGCGCTCCTGACTCGTTCCGCGACCGGGAGCGCCATGAGCGCCTCTCCCACCGATGCGGCATGCATCCACAAGAGCGGCCGCGCTGGATCTCTGTGCACTCGTCCCCACTCGCGGTAACGTTCCAGGATTCCGCGCCGCGCCGAAAAGGTACGCGCCAGTTTGGAATTCGCGTGACGAGGAACGGCCGCGGCGAGCCATTCAGCGACTCGTGCGGCCGTTTCGTAAGAGAGTTGCAGCACCGGCCTCATCGCCGTGCCCAGTTTGTACTTACTTGGACTTGGTCATGGCGGCGGTGTCAGGTGTGGCCGCGAGGGCCTGATCCACGGCAGCGCGCATCTCGGACGCCGGTACCGCTCCCTCGATCATTTTGGAACCGACCCAAAAACTCGGAGTCGATCCCACTCCGCCGCGCTGGGCGCGATCCTGATCGCCGGCAATGAGCGAGGCGATGGCTGGGGAGGTGAGACACGCGTGGTACGCCGCGGCGTCGACGCCGATCGATTTCGCGAGCGAGTCGAAGGTCGCTGATGGGTTCTGTTCGCCTTCCCACTTGCCCTGGGACGCAAAGAGCGCGTCGTGCATGGGCCAGAATTTGTTCTGGGCGCCGGCGCACATCGCGGCCGTGGACGCGGCTCGCGCGTTCTGGTGCATGGAAAGTGGAAAATTGACGTACGCCAGCCGGATCTTTCCCGTGTTGACGTAGTCCTTGATCAGCATCGGGTAGGCGTCGTCGTGCCACTGCTTGCAGTACGGGCACTGGAAGTCGCTGACTTCAATGACCCACAGCTTGGCCGAGGGCGAGCCGAGGATGCGGCTGGCGTCGGCGGCTTTGGCGAGCGAGTCGGTTGCGGTGCCTCCCGCTGCTGTGGCTGTGGTGGCTCCTCCAGTGGTACCAGGGGGGAGGGTCGCACCAGCATTGGCCGCGGCCGTTTTATTGTTGTGGCCGTCGGCGCTGGAGCAGGCGGCTGAGACGAGGGAGACCGCGACGATAAACGCGAGTCCGTTGACTAGTGATGGGCGCATCCCGTAAATAGTATGGTGCTTCCGACCCTTCTACAATCGGCGTTGATCGCGCTGTTGCTCCAGAGCGGGCTGCAGATTCCACCGCCGACAGGGCTGGTGAACGATTTTGCGCATGTAATTCCGGCGGACAACGCGGCGTTGATCGAGCAGATCGCGACCGATGTGCGGACCAAATCGCGTGGCGAGATCGCCGTCGTGACGTTGAGCGACATTGGCGATCGCGCCGCCGCGGACGTTGCGCTGCAGATAGGGCGCGACTGGAAAGTCGGAAAGATCGGCAACCCGGGCGACCCTACTCGGAATGCCGGCGCGGTGATTCTGATTGTGCCGAAGGAAACGAACTCTGACGGCCGCGGGCGGTGCGCCATTTCCACCGGAAACGGCACAGAAGGATTTATTACCGACGCGGAAGCGGGCAGGATATGCCGCGAGGCGATCCCGTTTTTTCAGCAGAAGCAATACGGGCAGGGGATCCTGCTCGTGACCTACCTCACGGCCCAGCGCTTCGCCGGGGAATTCAACTTCACCCTCGACACGGCACTGCGTGCGCCACAGGCTAGCGCCGAGCCGGTGGCATCGTCCGGAGGCGGTGGCTTTCCACCGCAGCTCATCTTCCTCGCCATCGTTTTCATCGTGATCATGCTCAGCAATCTGCGGCGCGGAGGGCGAAAGGGCGGGCGGGGCGGCTGCGGCGGCTGCTTTCCGCTGTTTCTCCCATTCGGGGGCGGCGGCTTCGGTGGTGGCGGTGGTGGTGGATGGAGTGGCGGTGGTGGAGGCGGCGGTGGCTTCGGTGGTTTCGGTGGCGGCGGCGGTTTCAGTGGTGGTGGCGGCGGTTCCAGTTGGTAGGGCGACGACCGGTTGCCCGTACAAAAGGGTGGAGATAAGATGACGCTTGACGAACTGGCGACCCAGCTTCGCGCCGCTTACGGCGACACGCTCCGAGCCGTGGTGCTGTACGGCTCAGCGGTCGCGGGGGAGCACATTGCCAAGCAGTCGGATTACAACGTGCTGGTGGTGGTTGACCGGGTGCCGTTGGACCGGTTGCGCGCGCTGGCTTCCGTGACACGCGCCTGGCGCGACGCCGGCAATCCGCCGCCCATGACCTTCACCACCGCCGAGTGGCACAGCTCGGCGGACGTCTTCCCGATGGAGTACGCTGATATTCTGGAGCGGCATCGTGTCCTTTTCGGCGACGATCCGTTCGGCGGCATCAAAGTCGATCTGCGCGATCTCCGGCTACAGCTGGAGCACGAGGCCCTGGGCGTGCTGCTCCGTCTGAGGCAGGGAGTGCTGCTGGCAGGTGACGATTCCGCCGCGCAGACCAAGCTGATGGGTGGCAGTGTCAGCTCGCTGATGATAGTGTTTCGTGGATTGGAACGACTGCACGGCAATCCTCCGCCGCCAAACTACGCCGATCTGGCGCGCGCGGTTGCGGAGCGGGTTGGCACCAGCCCTGAGCCGTTCTACGACGTTATATCTCAGGTGCGGGGCGAGCGGCCGATCCAGAAGGAGCGCGCGTCGGCGGTTCTGGCGGCATATTTACGTGCAATGGAAGCGGTGAGCGCGCACATTGACGCTCTTCCAACTATAGAGAATCAAGGGAGAAATGATGATTAGACATCGCGTGCTTTTTGCCCTGATCGTCCCTGCCGCAATGGGGATGAGTGGATGTGGCTACAACAGCATCCAGCGGCTGGACGAGCAGGCGCAGACCGCCAAGCAGCAGATCCAGGTACAGCTGCAACGCCGGGCCGATCTGATTCCGAATCTGGTGAACACGGTCAAGGGCTACGCCAGGCAGGAGGATACCGTCTTCCTGGGGGTAGCCAACGCGCGAGCGCGGCTGGCTGGCGCGGTGCAGAGCGGCGATCCGGCGCAGATGGCGGCGGCGGACGCTCAGGCGACCGGCGCGATTGGCCGGTTGCTGGCGATCGCCGAGAGCTATCCGCAGCTCAAGAGCAACGAGAACTTCATGGCGCTGCAGGACGAGCTGACCGGGACTGAGAACCGGGTGTCTGTCTCGCGCACGGATTACAACCAGGCGGTACAGGCGTACAACACCTACATCCGGACCTTCCCGCAGGCGGTAACGGCCAAGGTCACTGGCGCGGCGCCGCGAACGTATTACGACGCGCCAGCGTCGAGCCAGGCGGCTCCGACCGTGGATTTTTCACGCTGAGGTGCAGCCAGGGCGTCGAGAGTCCGGACTGGGCGCATTGACAGTTCCGGTAACGCCGCCGTACAATACCAGGATATCCAATCGGCAAACCAGCCGTCGGCGCAGCCGCCGACAGCGCTGGTTGTCGTGTGACTCACAAGCGAGAGGTACAACCGACAGGAGGAGCCCGGGGATGAGCCGCCCCACTCGTAGTGTTTCGTCCATCGAAGGTCACAGACCCACAGGGGGAACCCTGGAGGACACATGCGCAGGTTGCTAAATCGTATTTCTTTCGTCACCGCCGCTCTCGCGACGGCTGCCTCAGTGGCAGCCGCACAGGGCGGTACCACAATTTCCGGCCGTGTCACGAATGCGCAAGGAGCACCTCTCCCTGGCGCGGACGTGTTCATTCAGTCGCTCAACGTAGGTAGTCAGACCAACGCGGCTGGCCGGTACACCTTCGTCGTCTCGGGCGCTCGCGCCAACGGACAGACAGCCACTCTAACCGCTCGCGTGATCGGGTACTCGGCCCAGACGGTGCCGGTAACGCTCACCGCAGGCGCCAACATCTCGCAAGAGTTCGTGCTGGCGGTGAACGTGCTGCGCTTGGGCGAGGTAGTCGTCACCGGTGCAGGAACCACCACGACGCGCGAGCGTCTAACGACAACGATCAACACGGTTGACAGCTCGGCAATCCGACGCGCGATTCAGCCGCAAAACATCGTTTCGGCCCTGGCTGCGCAGGCACCGAACGTTCGTGTCAACACTCAGTCTGGTGAGCCGGGTTCTTCTGCGTATATCCAG